>CANRKG010000003.1 GCA_947631155.1 uncultured Bacilli bacterium | reverse complement strand
AATTTATTTAAATATATCAAAAATATATCTAAACCTATTTAATTTTGTCTATTGACTTTTACCAGATGTTCTATTTAACATATTTTCTTATTTTTCTCAACTTTCTTAAATCTCTTAATGATTTTTTTTCCAGTTGGCTTATTCTATCTCCTGTAACACCAAATTGTTCTGCTATTTTAGTCAAAGTTTTTGGTTCATCACCATCTAAGCCATATCTTTCATGAATAATTTTTCTTTTTCTTTCATCAGTTATAACATCATCAACATCATCTATAAATCCTTCATACATAACACTATTTAATATATTATCAATGCAGTCATCTGCAGCTATATTATTTGATATTTTTTCATATAATCCATTATTTATAAATAATTTAATATAATCTCCTATTTTATTTTTTGTTATTTTCAAATCTTCAGTTTTATCAAAATTTAAATTATTATACATATTTTCAAGTAGTAACATCAAAATATTATCCCTTTGACAATATGATACCTTTTGCCAATAATAACTTTTTTCTTGATAAACAGCTGTCATCAAATCATCAAAATTAAATTCTTTGCCAGTATTTTTCAATTTTATAAACGAATAAAATAAATCTGTAATATGTTCAACTGTAATGCCAAATTGTTTATTAATAACTATTTCATTTCCAACTAAACTTTTATATACATCATTGAAAAACGCAGAATTAAACATAGATGAATATTCATCAACATTTAATAATTCTCCGTTTTTTATTTTTCTAATCCATACTTCAGTAAAAGCACTTTGAATATCTTCTATATCATATTGTGAACTTTGTAATATTTCTAAATGATTTCTATCAATATGATTACAAATTAAATATAGAGTACCCAATATTACTTTATCAATATATAATTTTTTTAAATGTTCATCTGAAGAATTTATAGCTTTTATATATAATTCTTTGGCTTCTTCTATTTTTAATTTATCTAAAGATTCTACTTGTTCTTTCCATTTCTTTATTATTCCCATGTAATAACCCCCCAAAAAAAAGCTCATTGCAATTACAATGAGATTATATTGTTAATTTTTACAACCCCTTGTAAATTAACGACGTTATTATAGCATATATAAGAGCTAAAGTCAAGTTTTACACTAATTTCATTTAAGTAATATTTATATATGTAGATTAAAAAGTTAAATTCTCGATACTAAGAAATAAGAGAAGTTAGTTTTGTAATAATTTATATTATAATAAACTCTGTTTCATTTGTCAGAAAGGAGTTTATTTTTATTATGAAACAAAAACATCTTTCTCTTGATGAAAGAGAAATTATTGAAGATATGTTAAAAGAAAATTGCAATTTATCTCAAATTGGTGACAAAATTGGTAAACATCGTACTACTATTTCTAAAGAAATTTTAAATCATCGTTTTAAAAAAGATTATATTCAATATAATACTTATTTTGCTAATTGTATTTTTACTGATTCTTGTGATAATGCTGGTACTAAATTTTGCAATTCTTCTTGTAAAAATTATAAGGAAAAAGAATGTATTTTATTAAGCAATCCACCTTATGTTTGTAATGGCTGTTCTAAAAAAAGCCATTGTAGATTATCTAAATATTATTATCGTGCTAAAGATGCTAATAACGAATATTTATCTTTTCGTTCTGAATCAAGACAAGGAATTAGATTATCTAAAGATGAAATATATGAAATTAATAATATTATTACACCTTTAATTAAAGATAAAAATCAAAGTATTAATCACGTTTTTATTAATCATCCTGATTTACTTTATTTTTCTAAAACTACTTTTTATACCTATGCTAACAATAATGTCTTTTCTTTTAGAAATATTGATCTTCCAAGAAAAGTTAAATATAAACCAAGAAAAGATAATGAAAAAAGAAGAACTAGAGCTGAATCTATGATTAGAATTGGCAGAACTTATAATGATTTTTTGGATTATATTTCTTTACGCCCTTCTGCTTCGATTGTGGAAATGGATACTGTTGAAGGTGTAAAAGGTGGGAAAGTTTTTCTTACTCTTCTATTTAGGCAATATAATTTTATGCTTATTTTTATTATGAATCATCAAACTATGGAAGAGGTTGAAAAAGTATTTATCCACATCAGAAAAGCAATTGGTAATGATGAGTTTAAAAGAATATTTGAAGTTATTTTAATTGATAACGGAAAAGAGTTTTTTAATCCCATTAGTATTGAAACTGATTATACTACTGGTGAATTTTTATCTCATGTCTTTTATTGTGATCCTTCTGCTTCTTATCAAAAAGGATCTATTGAAAGAAACCATGAATATATTAGATACGTCTTACCTAAAAAATCTTCCTTTAATAATTTAACTCAAGATGATTGTAATCTTTTAGCTTCTCATATTAATTCTACTGCTAGAGTTATTTTAAATAATAAAACACCATACGAAGTTGTTCAATCTTTAATCAGAATTGATATTATTAACAAATTTAATATTTCTTATGTTAATCCTGATGATGTGAATTTATCTCCCAATCTTTTAAAGAAAGGAAGAAACTAACATGGTTGATGAAGAAATTATATTTTTATTTGATATAAAAACATACTCAAAGCAGTTATTTGAGTATGTTCAACATCTCTATATTAATGATGAGATTTTAAATGAAATATTAGTTTATTTAGAAGCTGCTACTTCTGAAATAGATAATATTTATCACTATATTTTAGAGCTTCAATCTAAAATAAGTGAACTAGAACAAAATATTTAATTCTGTTCATATTTTTAATGACAAATGAAACAAACATCGCTTAAATTTTCATTTATCAATGGCGAGAATTTAGTTTCAAAATTTTTAAAAAATTTAATTTTTCGCCATTTTTTGTCGTGGATTAAAAAACTTAAATTCTCTGCTCATGTTTATTAGATTACTATATTTTACAGCTTTTTTCAATTAAATTTTTCATAAATTACTTGTTTTTACGTGCATTTAGTTCTTTAATCTTCTATTTTTTACATTACGAGAATTTAATTTTTTATTCAACGTAATATTTATATAAATATTGGTGGTTACTTGTTTACAAGTTTCTTTAAAAAATGATATAATATTTTATGTAAGGGAGGTTTTGAAGATGGAATCTTTAAATGAACAATATAAAAAAGTTGTAGAAGAAAGAGAAAAACTTATAAAACAAATTGATGATTTACAAAAAGATGAAAATGTAAAATTATATCTTGAATCAATTAGTCAAAACAATCAATTAATCCATAAACAAGAAAAATTATATCAAAAATTAAAAACAGAAGAATATGCATCTTGTAATCATATTTGGATTACTGCATTACATGATTATGATAGTAATTATTGTGGATGTATAAAATGTGGACTAGATCAAATTGTTTTTAGACCTGATTGTCATACTTATTACCATTTGTTAACATTAGACCAAAAAATAATGTATGACTTTTTTGAATCAAACGATCGTCTTGCTTTACGCCAAGGTATTAAAACTAAGATATTTTGTGATTTAGATTTAGCAAAAGCCATATATTCAAGAATTAAAAATTCACATCCTAATATAGATGATAAAACTGCTATAAAATACTTTAAAGTTGCACTAAATGATATTAGACATATTAAAGTAAGTAAAGAAAGAAAGAAAAACCGAGCTAAAAGATTATCATTAGGTCCTAATTTTAAAAATTGGAAAGCAAAAGATGTTATGAAATAAAATACATAGCGAAAATATTATTTCAATATTTAGTAGTTTATTAGTATATCTATTACTTTAATATCAATAAGAGATTACATAGTCTATAATTATTATGTTATAAAATTACTTTTTGAACATCACAAAAGGTTCACAATATATATGTATTGTGAACCTTTTAAATTTTATAAAGTGTTTTTATTACTTAAGTTTAACTTTATTGATTGTTTTATCATCAACTGATGGAAGTGATAATTGTGTTTTGTTTTCTATTGTTAAAAGACTATTGAAATCATTTATCTGTGTTAAATCAATTTTCCCCATTTCATCTGTTGAAGTAGTAATACTTAAAGTTTCTATTTCTCCAGTATTGGTATTTAAAAATTGTGAGCCATCCTCACCAAATATTTGAATGAAATTGCCCATTGGATAGCATTTATGTTCAATAGAATCAAGAATAACTTCACCGTCTGCTTTTTGAATTATATACCTATCAAATGAATAAGGCCCCTCAGAAATATCTGTAGCAATACAAATGTAATCATTAATTATGTAATAACTAAATTCAGTATATTCAAAATTTAGGTTGAATTTTTTATAATCAAATCCAGGAATAACAATATCTAAATTTTCATTGAAAAAGTCAATTTTTTTGGTAGAAAGATCAACTCCATATCCATAAGGTAACTTATCATGAAAATGAATATAATCATAGTCTATATCTTTAATTGCTCCTGTTGCAGTATTAATAAGTTTTTTTCTCTTAACCCCTTTTTCTTCAAATTTAATAATAAATATACATTCTTTATTACTTTCTATACTTTCATAAGAGTTAGCAGACATACTTATTATTGGATTAAAATCAGCGTTATAAAAATGAAAATCTGTTACTTCTTCATCAAGACTATCTTGACCTACATAAGTAGTTGGATTCCAATAAGGATATGCCTCAATATAAGTATGTGATATTGTTTTACCTGTTTTTAAATTAACAAATAAATGATTTAACACTTCTTCACCATTTACTGTATTAGAAAGTGCAATTTTTAAAGTATCTGACACTATCTCATGGTCAGCAACTTTTTCTAGATCTTTAATATTAAATTCATTAACTAATTCAAGATTCGGATTATATATTTTAACTGCACCTTTTTCCATTAACATTATCTTTCCGTCATAGTAGTCAGGTTTTGCTATAATCGTATCATTTTGTTTTATTGTTTTCATATCTAAAGTAGACTGTTCATTTACTCCTACAATACATAGTTCATCATCTTTGATAATAATTAAATGGTTATCACTATAATAAAGCCATCCTTCTATATCTTTTAAAAGAAAATTTCCTTCTGCATTAATAACACATCTTTTATAATTATAAAATTCAGTTTCTAAATTACGTGCTTCTCTAAAAACATATAAATTATTCCCTAAAGAATGCTCAAATTCATAATCAAGGGGTGCAGGTAAATATTTTTTAGTTTCAATATCATATATGATATTATTTCCAGCACCAATATTCTTAATTACATGTAAAGTTCTATTATCTTGCTTGCTTACATAATAAGCATTTATATCTTCAAATAATACTTCCATTTTATTTAAATCAACGACAAATATATCAGAAAATTTTGTAAATACTGCACATAATTTATCACCCATAGGGAAAATATCAGTAAAATGACTATATTCTGAACAATCATATATCTTTCCACCATTAGTTAAAATTTTTTGCTCATTATCTAAGATAATAAATAAGTAATCATTTACTTTATCAATACATTTAATGGTTATATTTTTATATTCTGAGCCATTAACTGATAATTTATTATCAGGCATATTAATCACCTCATTTAAATTGATATCTATTATACTATAAAATCTAAAAAAATACGATAATACTTAGTAATTTATTTTCTCTTATTTATTTCACTATTAACAAACTTTAAAAATTCATCAATAGGTAAAGACTTTGTTTCTTCACTACCAAACTTTCGATAACTAATTAAATTATTATCTCTTTCCTTATCTCCTAATATTAAAGTTATAGGATTTTTCATCACATTACTTTGTCTAATTTTTTTACCCATTTGTTCTTTAGAATCATCGTATTCTACTCTTATATTTTCATTTTCTAAAATCTGCTTAATTTTTCTACAATATTCATCATGATATTTAATATTTACAGGAATAATATTAACTTGTACTGGAGAAAGCCATATTGGTAAAACTCCCTTAAATTGTTCTAGTAATAATACTAAAAATCTTTCATAAGATCCTAAAACTGCTCTATGAACCATTACTGGAGTTTGTTTTTCACCATTTTCATCAATATAGAAAAGTCCAAATCTTTTTTGAATAAATTGCTTTTGATTAACTACATAATTAAAAAGGCAATTCTAAAATTCTATAACTTATTATTGTCTTTTCTATGTAATTTTTTATCTCTAATTAATCGTAATGTATGTACCAACTCTGTTTGTTTTTGTTTTTTTGCTAATTCTTCATTATACTGAGAAATTAATCCATTTACTTTTGTAGAATAAGTACAACTATCAACTAAATCAATTCCATTTTCAGTTACAACTTGATCTAATACAGAATCTTCATCAATTTTAAATGGTATTCCATTTATATTAAATACTACTGTACCTTTATCAACTTTTGCAATAACCATTGCTTCCATAAAAATATTTTCTAAAGTTGCATTTTCAAAGAATTCAATAAAATGAACTTCTGTACCTTCATCATAATGATAATCTTTAATGGATGTATGCCAATCTATATAACGATTAATATTAGGTTTTGTTAATACTTGCATATATACTCTATTTAAAGCTCTTTTAGCCTTATTCCTATCATATCCGAATTTTCTTTTTCTTAAAGCATCCATTGCCTCTAGTACTTTATCAGTATGTTCAAAAAAAATAAAAAAATCATTTTCAATATCCCACCAAAAATCTCTATTATCCTTATATGCAGAAACTTTAACATCTTCTTTTTTCTCTTCTTTTTGGATATGCTTATGTAAAGAACAATACTCTTGTAATCCAGAACCATCTACAACTAATCTATTGACTATATTTTGTATATTCTTGAAAAATACATATGGAGCATAAACTTTCAATGAATTACCATTCTCATCTTTATATTGATTAAAAACAAATACTTTGTAAAAATCTTTATTTATTGTCATTCTTTTTAAAGAATTTGGCAATCTTCCACTCTCAAATTCAAAAGTACCCATATAATCTAAGAATAGAATATCATCAATTCCATTTATATTTTTCTTATCTAAATTTTCTATGTTTTTTTTAAAATGTCCACTTTGTACTAAATTAACTTTTTTGGGAATTAATATATCTCTATTTTCACCAAATAATATCATTACAAAAAACCTCCTTTATTAGCTATATATTATAGCATTATTTCTAAAATTGAACAATATAATATTCTTTGTTATTTTTTATTTTAGAATGATTAAAAACTATTGAAAATTATAAATATTTATTATAATATAAGTAGTTAAAGGAGGGTTTTTATGGAATCATATGGAATTGAGAAGTTAAAAAGTGCAATAAAAATAACTTATAAAAGATATACAGGGGAAAGAACAGATGGAAAAGCAACTTTAAAAGATGTAGCAAAATTTTTCAATATTCCTGTAGATAGAAAAAGAACAGAAGATTATATTATTTCAAAAATTGATTATGATACTCCATCTATAGAAATAAAAGATCAAAAAAATAATATTTCTTATGCAGCTACTTATACTGGTAGAGCTGAATTATTAGATTTTTATGGACCAACGCAATTTAATAGTGTAATTTCTACTAGTCCTATAAGAACAGAAGAAAATCTATATTACATTGGTAATGATACTCCTATAATAACAAAAATGACTTTTACAGATGGAGAATATGATTTAGTTTTTGAACGTGAAATGCCTAATTCAGTAGGTTTCGTTATTCAAGATGGGATTGAAATGTCAATAAAATACATACAAAACATTACTCATAATGATAAGGTTGCTAAGAAACAATTATTTAGGAAAATTTATAAAATTTATGAAAATAAATCGAATAACGAAAATTTTAACAGTTCATTTGAACGATTCTATACCTTTGGAACACAACATCGTATAAAATGGGGTAATTCACAAGATAAATATATTTATTTAACGAAGACTGGTGTAGTATATGGAATTAACGAATCCGAACAAAAAGAAATTTATAATTATTTAAGAGGTATTTGTTTTGAAAATACGGATATTCCTAGTATAAAAAGTTATTTTCCTCTTAATTTAGATAGTAAAGATTATCCTCTTTTAAATGATAGTAAGATTAAATCGGCCATGATACTTAAAATGAGAACTAAAGATAGTGTTAATCATTCCTTGAAAATATATAAAAGTGATGTTATAAGTGTAATGTATCTTTCTAATAAGTTGGAAAAATTTAATGAAGATTATCATTATAAAACGATTGCTCAGGAAGAATATGGATTGCCAAATCTATCCGATGGCACAATAACAAGCGAAGAAATTCAACACATCTTATCTTCTTTACAAAAAAGATTAGGAAACTCAATAGTTTTTAATGTGATTAAAAATGAGCTTAATACCTTTGGTACAAAAATAGATGTAATAGATATTAGAAAAGAAACAGTTCAAGAAGAACCTGATCCAATATCTCCAAAATTATTTATAGATAAACCATTTGATGAAATATGTTCACTAGTTAGTGAAAAAAAGGACGATTACTTTAAATTAATCAAAGAACAATTCGAAACAGCAGCGGGTATTAATAAAACTAAAGAAAAAGCTCCTACAAAAGTTTTAAAATCAAATAATCCTAAAAAGTAGCAAAACAGTTTTGCTACTTTTTTTATAAATTCACCATTAATTCCTAGTATATCAAATTTATACCCTGCATTGATTCTTAATATATATATATTTATGTTATCATTGCTTTCAAAATATTTTAATACTGTTTTTTATTTTAATAATTTTTTTTGAGTCTCTAACGGAAAGAAAGAATTATTTTTCCCAACTCCAAAGTAAGAATTAATTAAATTATTGGAACCATCTTGGTAGACACTCTTTTCTCTTTTTAGACCTAGTAAAACACTTAATTCTTCATCGGTGTAGTCATCATAACATACACTTACTAAATTATCTAATAAAGATATATCTCCAATTAATAATACATCTCTTAATTTTTTAATTTTCTTAAACATATCAGGATCTAAATCTTGCATTAGCCTTCCTTTTTGTAGTAGTGTTTCTTTTGAATTATCATCACCAGCTTTAATAAAAAACTCATTTCTAAATGATAACATATTTTCATATTCTTCTTCAATTAAAAATACTTGTAATTTATTTTTTTGTTCTCCTCTTTCTGCACCGTTAAAAATACCAGCACATTTTTTATAAGGATATGCTTTTTTGTTTGTATCATACTTTCCTTTTTGAATCTCATGTAAAAAAAAGCCATTCAAACTATCCCAAGGAGCTACATCAATGATTTCATAATTATCACCACAACAAATATCTAGTCTCAATACACTCAAGTCTCTTAATATCTTTAAAGTAAAATTTCCTCTTCCTGGAACTTCACATTTTATTAATGGATGACATTGACAAGATACACCAAATTCAGTATCAGCAATACATCCTATAACAAATTCTCCAGATAATTTTATATTATTTTGTTTTTGAACACAAAAAGCAATTTTATTAGACCATTTTCCAAATATAGGCTTATCACTATTTTCATTTTCTATATTGACAAAACCACTCATTTTTGCAATATCAAAACTTGCATCTAGAACACTATTATTGTAATTAGCTACCATTAGTGCTTTTCCATTATCAAAATATAGTTCTCCAACTTCATTTTCATTTTTATCAAATATTTTTATTTTTGAAGAATAATCAATATCACTTCTATTTTCTAAATTAAGACCAAATGTATTTAAAAATACTCTAGCAGCACATGTATTTTGTTCAAGAGTTAAATATTTTTCACCCATTTTACCAAACATCCTTCGTAATGGTTATTATTATAACATACAAATATATTTTTTTACTATCTTTTTATACTTTCATATAGTAACAAATAATAAAATTACGAATAGGTTTTATATTTTAACTTAACAAATTTTATTTTTGCAATGTTTGATAATACTTATTTCTTTTTATCAAATCTTTATGTTTTCCTTTTCCAACTAATTTACCATTATCAATAACGATAATTTCATCAGCTAATTTCATAAGAGCGGGCTTATGTGTAATCATAAGTATAGTATGATCTTTTTTCAAATCCTTTAATATTTTCATTACTTTTTTAGATGTACTAAGATCTAATGACGAAGTAACTTCATCAAATAATAATACTTCAGATTTTGAAAGTAATGTTCTAGCAAGAGCAATTAATTGTTTTTCACCATTAGAAATATTAGAAGCATCACTAACTAATTTTGTATTATATCCATCTGGTAAACTCATTATATAATCATGAACTCCTGCTCTTTTACAAGCTTCTTCTTGATTTTTTTTGTTAGAATCCACTAAATTAAGATTGTCCCTTATACTCATATCAAATATAAACGGTTTTTGTGTAACGATAGATACATTGGATGAATATACTTCTTTCTTATAATCGTATATATTTATATCATCTAATAAAATACTACCTCTATTACATTTATAAAGTCTTAATAATAATCTAAATATAGTAGATTTACCACTACCACTTTTTCCTACAATAGCAGTAAATGAATTAGGTTTTAATTTAAAACTAACATTTTTTAATATCTCTTGTTTTTCATAAATAAATGACACATTGTTAAATTCTATTTTACCTTCAATATCATCTAAATCTATATCACCAAAATTCATCATATTTTTATTCTTATAATTTAATAATATATGAATTCTATTTACACTTATAGATTCTTCAGATATAGCATCTATTTTTTCGAAAAAATAATAAATTCTATCTTCTATTCCCTCAAAATAACCAATTACTAATACTAAAGTACCTATCGAATATTGACCCTTTAAAATTAAATTTATCGCAATAAAATATACTATAATCTTAGCTATTGCTAAAATCATAGGAGAAATAACTTCGGCTTTATCATAATATTTTCTTTTCGGAAAAAAGTTTTTTCGCCATTTTTTCTTATTTTCTTCTAAATATTTATTTAAATCATTTTTCATATCAAAGGACTTTACTTCTACATTACCATCAAGTACTTCTCCTATTAATTCTGAAATACTATCATTATATTTTCTTTCTTTGTCTAAATAAAAATCTCTTAATCTTAAATTCTTATTTAATGATATAAAATATAGTATTAATAATATAAATGTAATAATACCCATATAAATATTTACAGAAATAAGTATTACTAAAGATATAATTATACTAATGATATAACAAATAAAATCAAATAATTGATCAGGTACTTGCATTGCTTTTCCTACATCTTTAAATGCTGTATTTACTATAAATGATGATTTAATATGTTTAGAAAAGTCTTCATCATAATAAGTTACTTTATCAAGTATTAACTTTTGTAGTTTATTATGAGTATATACTGAGTTTTTACAATAAGCTACATAATTACAATGATGAAAGAATACATAAACTAAACTACATATTAAAAACAACCCGACATCTTTATATGCTAGCATATAATCTTTTATAGTAACCGCATCTATTATTTTAGATGCAACAAAAGGAATTAAAAGCAATGCTATACTTCTAAAAAAAGCAGATGAACTTAAGAATAATAAACACTTTTTATTATTAGCACCTAATTTAAAGTATTTTTTAATTATATTATAATATCTTTTAATCATTACTAAACACCCCCAATTTACTAGGAGATTTTCTAGATTGTAAAGTTTGATAAATTTCATTTTCTTTTATAAGTTTATCATGAGTGCCCATATCCACGATTTTTCCTTTATCCATGACAACAATTAAATCGGCTATTTTCATTAACTCTGGTTTTTTAGTAATCATTACTATAGTGTGATCTTTTCTTATATTTTGAATTAATTTGGGAGCTAATTTTGCAGTATCAGGATCAAGAGCAGTTGTAATATCATCTAATAGAAGAACTTCACAATCAGTTAACAAAGTCCTGGCAATAGAAATCATTTGTTTCTGTCCACCAGAAATATTACTACCATTTTCCCTTAATATAGTATTATAACCATTAGGGAGTGATTGTATAAAATCATGAATACCAGCTGTTTTACAGGCTTCTATTTGATGTTTAATATCAGTATCCACAAAGTTTAAATTTTTTCTAATACTCATATTAAATATAAAAGGTCTTTGCGTAACTACTCCTACATTTTTGGTATACGCTTCTTTAGAAAAATCATAAATATTAGTATTATCTAATGTTATTTTACCTTTAGTAGGTTTATTTAATCTAAGTATTAAATTAAACAATGAAGTTTTACCACAACCAGCTTCTCCGACTATAGCTACTACTTTATTATGATCAATCTTTAAATTAATATTTTTTAATATTTTATTATTGTTAATTTCTAAGGAAACATTTTTAAACTCTAATGCACCATAAATATCATCTATATCTACGTCCCCAAATACATAATTATCAGAATTATAATCTAATATTGTATTAACCCTAGAAACAGCAGTATTAGTTTCTCTTATTGACGTAGTAGCAGTAATTAAATCTTCTATATAACTATCTAATTTTTCATGGTAAGAAATCATTAATACTAAAACATTTAAACCGAAATAATTTCTTGATACTAAAAAAATCAATATAATGTATAAAACTACTCTAAATATATACATGAATATTTTTAAATCATTATCTCTAATTACCATATAATGTCTTTTTATACTATATTCTTTAGTAAACTTTTTTTGAATTATATTAAGCTTATCTTTAAGTTTAGAAAGCATATTAAATGTTTTTATCTCTTGTAATCCTAACGCTATTTGTGTAAGTAAATTACTATATCTATCATCCTGTATAATTACTTTATTATGATGAATATTAACTTTTCTATCATAATTATTTTTAATAGTTATATATATAATTACATATAAAATAAATAATAATGAAATCCACACACTATAAAAACCAATAATTGAAATAACTATAATTATTTGTAATAAACCTATTATTAATTCTGAAATACAATCATTCATATCCCCAATACTTACAATATCAGAATCTATAGAATTCATTATTCTACCTTTACTAATAACTCTAGTAAAATTATTATCAACAGATATTAGTTTATTTAAAACTTTAGTAGTTAATTTATCATAACAGTAATTAACATTATATCCATATATTCTATAATTAATATATAGTGATAGATAATATAACAAGTAGTCGATTGAAAATATACCTAAAAATATATAAGTCATTTTATCGTTTCCAAGTGTTAAATATTTAATTATTTCTGATGCCATTAAAGGTAATAATATTTCGAAAATTTTATAGAAAAATGCCGATAAAAAATTTATAAATAAATACATTGTTTTTATTTCTGCTAACTGTAAATAATCTTTTATAAAGTTATAATACTCCCTTACCACTTATTAATCCTCCCAAATTAGTATTAATATTATATTAATTATAACAAATTTAGGAAAACATAATAAAGTATTATTCTAATTTTAGTAGTAGCATTTACTCAATTTTACAAGATTATTTTAAATTTTTCGTAAAGGTATTAATTCCTTTTATTTAATTTTTTGAATATCAATATCTACAGCACCTTTTATACCATCTACTGTTCCATCATTACAAATTTGCCAAAAACGATAGTTTTTATAGTCTGTCTGTTGTGTATAGTGTGCTAACCAAATATCATATTTAGTAGGAAACCAAATATTTTCTAAATAATATTTACTACTATATAACATTCCTTCATAACCTGCTTTTTCAATTGTTTTTAAAAATGTCTCTGCCATATTTGTTAATCTAAAGAAACTTAAATGATAATCCGTAAAATTTTCCCATTCTTCCCAATCAAAAACAATTGGTAAATCAACTTTATAATCTTTAATTTGTTTTAATACCCATTGAGCATCTTTTTTTGCAGCTTTTAAAGAATCTGCGTAAGAATAAAAATATATTCCAACTGGGATTTTATATTGATTGGCTTGTTTTATATTTTGTTTAAATTTAGAATCTACAAAATATTTACTATTAATGCCTTTCATGCTGCCTACACGAATCATAATAAATTCTACCCCTGCTTCTTTTAAGGCTGCAAAATCAATATCACCTTGCCAACTCGATACATCAATTCCAACTTGAGTAGTTTCATTCTTATATTCTTTCATAACATCCGAAAATAATTTATATTCTATTTTAGAATTACGATTAGACGTTGGTTTTTCATATACTTCTAAAATAAAGTTTACTTTTTCTTTATTACCACTTTGATCTACAACTTCAAAGGTCAGTGGATATTCCCCTACTACATTCATATCATAGGTTCCTGTTATTGTACGAGTAGGATTATTATCATAATTATCACCACATAAAATTTTATTGGCTAAATCTATATCAGAGCCTTTTTCAACCCTGTATATACTTCCTAGTCCTATAAAAGGCTCAACAGTATCGACTATTTCAACTGTATAGGTATATTCCACTTTAATATCATCATTATTAATAAATTGAAAAGTAACATCTTTCTTACCTAGTACTGTTGAATCAATGTAAGAATCAGCTATTATTTTACCATTAATATCTACTATAAAATCTGATATCTTTTTTTTATCATAAACTTCAAGAGTTAAATCATCTACCAATGTCACATCTACTTTAGCATATTTAACTCTCAAATATTGATATATTTGAAATATCACTATAGATATAATAATAAATATAAGACACATAATTATAATAGCATAGGTTCTTTTTTTCATATTTCATCGTTCCTTTTATATATTATAGCATGATATAAAACACTTAGGAAAACATTTATCTAATAGGTGACTATATAAATTTAATTAGCCTATAGATATCAGCTGATTTATTCTTGTTTTTTCAAAGAAATTTTATTAATTTAATCTTCAATTATAAATCTATTCACACTCTCTTAATATTAGAATATATATCATATAAAATAGGTACTTTTTTATCTAACTAATTCATATACTATACCAAAGATATGGAGGTTAGTAATGCAAGATAAAGTTGTTTTAGAAAAAAGTGCTTATGAAGTTGCTAAAAAAACTTCTATTCCTCCTTTTATTTATCAGTTACCTGTAGAAAAGGGACGAAAAGTATTAGAAGATTTACAAAATAGTCCTATTTATAAATATCCTACTCAGATTGATATCAATTTAGTCAATTATACATCTGGACCTATTAAAGTTTATATTGTAACTCCGCAATATAAAAAACCAATAGATAATATAATTTTTTATATTCATGGTGCAGGTTGGGTATTTGGAAGTTTCCATACTCATGAAAAATTAGTAAGAGAACTTGCTTTTAGAACTAATTCTGTTGTTATTTTTCCTGAATACACGCGTTCTCCAGAAGCACAGTTTCCTGTTGCAATTCAAGAATGCTATTATGTTTTAGAACAAATACCATCTATATTAAAGGCAAATAATATAAATTCTTCGCATATGAATCTTATTGTTGCAGGAGATAGTGTTGGTGGAAACATGGCAATTGATATGGTATTACTTTCTAAATACAATCATGGTCCAAAAATTCAAAAACTACTACTTTACTATCCTGTTGTCGATGATAATTTTGAAACTGATTCTTATTTAAGGTTTGCAAATAATTACTATTTAACTCGTGATGAAATGATTTGGTTCTGGAATAATTACGAACCAGATATTCAAAAAAGAAACAATATTTTAATAACCCCTTTAAAGGCAGCTCTTGAGCAATTAACGGATTTTCCTGATACTCTAATTATCAATGGAGAAGCAGATGTTTTACGAGATGAAGGAGAAAGTTTTGCAAAAAAATTAAGAGAAGCAGGTAACAATGTTACAGCTGTAAGATTGCAAGGGATGATTCATGATTTTGTAATGTTAAATAGTCTTAATGATTCTAATGCAACAAGAACAGCAATGAATATAACAGTAAATTGGATAGATTGAAATATAAACTTATTTTTGCTAAAATAAGTTAGGTGATTACAATGAAATTAGAATTTATGGGAACAGGATCCATTGGTAGTAAGCGTTTCAATGCTTGCATGTTAATAAATGATTGTATTTTAATTGATGCTCCTCCTGGAGTTGTTAAACATCTTATTCAAAATAAATTTAATCTTGGTAAATTAAGTGCCATATTTATAACCCATCAACATGCTGATCATTATTTTGATTTACCAATAATTATTCAGCAATTAGTAGAAAAAAACATAAAAAAAATATCTATTTTTTGTAATCAATCTATTAAAGAATCATTTAATACAATGATTAAATTAGCTTTTCCTGATGTATACCAAGATTTTTTAAACAAAATAAATATTAATTTTACTATATTAGAACAAAATAAAAAATATAATTATAAGGAATTGCAATTTACTGCAATTCCTACAAAACACGGAGATTTAAATCAATGTTTTTCTTTCATGATTTCTTCAAGTAATATTCTAGTTGGCTATTCTGGAGATACATACTATACAGATGAAATACAATATTTATGTAAAGAATGTAACCATCTTATTTTAGATTGTACAAAACAAATCGGTGATAATGAACATATGGGGATTGATAATATTTTAAATATATGTAATCAATATCCAGACAAAATAATTTATATAAATCATATAGGAAAAGATATAGATAACACTATACAAAAATCAAATAATTTAATTATTCCTAATGATGGAGATATTTATTACTTAAATTAATTTTTTTGATTTTGCAAATGATTTTGCTTTTTCCTTGTTAATATTTGCACTAACGTTTTCCTTATCTGCAAATTCTAAAGCAGTAGCAAAATTAGAACCAAAAGTTTTAGCTATATCATGTGCTAAATCAGGATTATAATTAGCTAAATGTATATAAAATGCTGCTAAATCATTATTTTTTGTTTCTAACAAAACTTTTTTCATTTGTTCTCTATTTTCTTTGGTGATTAATATTTCATATGGATCTATCTCATGTTTTTCTAACATATTTTCATATCTTTTTTGTAAATCAAAATTTGCTACAATATTTGGAGTAATCATTCCATTATAATTCTTTATTATATAATTCATCTCATCCAAATCTAACGTTTTTGTTCTACTATCTAAATAGTATGCAGATTTTGAATTTATGACATTTCCTGTTCCATACCAATCTTGTAATGGGCTTGCGGTTTTTAATGTTATTGTATAAGCATTATTAGATAATGAAGTATTATGAACATGTCCAGGAATACTAGTCCAATACTCCCCTTCATTATATCTTACTAATTTAACTATCCCTGATGATAATATTTCTGACGCTATTGCATAGCCTTCTTCTACACAACAAACTTCGCTGGTATAAAAATGTTCATGTGAATTTTGATGTGGATTTCCACCTTGCGATTTGTTTCTTGAATCAACTACAACATAACTAAAGCCAGTGTCTTTACACATTATACGAAAACGAATTTCTTGATTTTTCATAACTTGACTTTCCATATGAACATCTGATTGCAACATTTTAAATAAATCCGCTTTTTCTTTAGCTATTCCATATTTATTAAAAACAGTTAATACTTTTTCGTTATTTATAATTTTTGGATAAAATTCTGAAAGTCTTTCATAATAGTTTTCTGTTCGTTTTCTATCTTTTTCATTTTCAATTTCAGATTTTAAACAATCTAAATATAATTTCTTTTCTACTAGATTCATCTATATTCAACCTCCAAACAAGTTTTAACTTTTTGTTTCATGATAATCTTTTTCTGTATTAACATTCCAAATAGCTTTTTTATTCTTTTTTTGTTTGATTATACTTCTAGAAGCTTCTATTCCTGTAATCATGGAATGATCCATATTATTATATTTATGTTGTCCATTTCTACCTATACAATATAAATTTTCAAATTTATTTAAATATTTTACTACTTGATTAAAATCTTGGTAAGTTCCAAAATATGCTGGATATGCCTTTTTAATCTTTATTCTTACAGAATTAGTAACATCTTTTTTGTCAATAAGCCCTATCTTTTCTGCTTCTGATATAGCAAATTCAATAAATTCTTGATCTGACATATTCCAATATTGATCACCTTCAGAACAAAAGTATTCTAGTGATACTAACACTTTATTTTGAATCTCTTCTTTTTTTGGAAATAAGTATGCAGACCAGTTATTGAATATTTGTAATCTACCCATAGTAACTTCTTTTTCTTGAATATAAATCCAAGAGTCAGGCACAATATCCATTAGTGTTTTTATTTTAGTTTTATTTTTTAATTTTAGTTTATCCACTACTAAACCAACTGACATAAATTCACGATATGGTAAATTAATAGCGATATCATTAATTTTTTTAGGAATAGTTATTCCTTCAAATCCTAGGAATAAATCTTTAATTGGCATAGATGAAATACATATATCAGTATGAATTTTTTTCGTCTTTTTCTCACATTCATATGAAATATCTGTCACTTTTTGATTAGATATATAAATTTTATTAACCTTAGCATTTAAAATAATTTTTCCACCCATTTTTTTTATTTGATTTGCCATTTCTTCGTAAAGTTGTCCTGCTCCTAATTTTGGATAGATAAACTGTTCAATTAAAGAAGTCTCTGTATTCTTTTTACTTTTTATCTTTAATAGCTTTCTAAACATATCTTTAATAACTTCAGAAATAGAAACACCTTTTACTCTTTGAGAACCCCAATCGGCAGAAATTTTACTTGGATTAATTCCCCATACTTTTTCAGTATAACTTTCAAAAAACATAGAATATAAAACTTTTCCAAAACGATTAATATAAAAGTTTTCTAGTGATGTTTCTTCTTTTTTTATAATACATGCTTTAAGATAACTGAAAAAGGCTTTTATAAGTGTGAATATTCCCATATTTTTGATTGTTTGAAAATTTAAACTAACTGGATAATCATAAAACTTTTTGCCATAATAAATTCTTGTAATTCGATCTCTAATCAACATAGATTTATCTTCTTTTTCAGGATTCGATCCTTCTTTGGGAAAGTTTTTATTTCGCTCTAATACAATATCATCATAAGCGGGACTATTTTGAATTGGTAATAAACTTTCCCAGATATTTTGAACTTGATCATTTTTAGTAAAAAAGCGATGTATTCCTGTATCAATTTTATAACCATCAAACTCTATAGTTTTAGATATTCCTCCTACTTGATTAGCTTCTTCTATAATACATACATTATATTCCTTACTATTTTTTAATAATTCATAAGCCGCAGTTAATCCGGCAGGTCCTGCCCCAATAATTACTACTTTTTTCTTTTTCATATTTATACACCCTTACTTATTTTTTTACTGTAGATAGTAAAGTATTTTGATAGGCATTTAAATTACCAATATCATGTGAAACCCCATTTATTTTTAAAGCCTTTACTTCGACATCATCTAAAATTCTTGCCAAAGCATCTACAAATTCATATTCTCCTGATTTAGAAATTATTTTATTTTCAATGGCATATCCTAGTGACTCAAATACACAATTATCAATAACCCACATTCCAAAATTACCATAATATTTTTTATTCATTTGTAAATTTTGTTTAGCATATTCTAAAGTTGGTTTTTCTACTAATTGTTTTACCGTCATACTTTTCTGATCATTATCATCCCATATACCTGTCATAACACCAACTGTTCCTAATTTATCAGCATCAATTTCATTTATAGCAATTATATTTTTGGGATTATTATCATAATAATTAACTACTTGCATTATGCAAGTTTCATCTATATTTGAATCATAGTATGTATCACCTAAAATCATCAACACAGGATCTTCTTTCACAAAATCTTTACATAAGTAAACTGCATGTCCAAACCCTTTAAGTTCTTCTTGTATTACATAACTTATTTTAGAACCAATTCGTAACAAATTAAAGTCATAATCAAATTCATTAGAATCTAACTTTCGTAAATAATCTTCAGATAGAGGTTTTTTAAATAATGAATCATATTGTTCTTGTTCATCTTTACCAATCACTAAACAAATTTCTTCAATTCCTGCAGCATCTAACTCTTCGACCAATTTTAAAATAATAGGCTTTAATACTCCCTGATCATTAATTGGCAAAAAAGCCTTTTTTATCGCTCTACTAACTGGATATAATCTAGCTCCAACTCCAGCTAATGGAATAATTGCTTTTTTTATTTTATGTGTAGGTTTTATATTGTAAGCGAAGGCTTCCATTTGTAATGTTTTATTTAAATATTTTAGTATCTTTTGTTGACTAGTTTTATCTTTTGCAAGTATTTGCGCACTACCATCTCCACCTGCGCCTATTCCTCTAGCACCATATGATAATTTTTGAATATATTCATCTTCTAATATAGAATGCAAAATTGGAGCCTTATATTCACTACAAATAGGGATTCCAGCTTGATCTATTTCCTCCTGACTTCTAACAAATAAAGATCCTACTTTTTCTAAATTTCCTTCTTCAATAGCTTGTTGCATTTCTTCTACTAATAAATAATTTTGCTCTTCTAACATGGCTCTTACTTTTTTCTGCTTGGAATTTTTTGCAAATGGATAACAACTTCTAAGAGAAGATAAAATCTTCTTAGTATCTTTGCTAGCCATCAAATCCACAATAACTAAATTCAATTCTTTTTTCACATTTATAGATGAAATAGAAACACAATCTTCATGAAATATCATTTTAAATAATGAATTTTCTCTTTTTAAAACAATTTGATCTAATCTTCCACAACAAGATAAGGCCAATCTTTCTCCAAAATAAGCATCGTTCATAAGTTCATTTTCACTTAAATTTAAAGAATAAAGATCATTAAAGGCTTTCACAAATACTGAACATATGGCAGCTGATGAGGCTAAACCTTTTTTCATAGGCAAAGTATTATAAACAACATCTACAGATATACCTTTAATATTATATTTTCTTAGCATATGTAAAGTTACACCACAAATATAAGAATAAAAACTATCACTTTTAGCTTCTTCATCTAAGAGTTCTTCATCCATTACACATTCAAAATTATATTCTCCCATATGAAACTTAAGTGTTTCACTTTGGCAAGCAGTTGCATATATACCTTTATCTATTTTAGAGGTAATAACACGACCTACTATTATATCCTGATTATCAAATTTATATTCACAAGTCCAGTCACTTAATTCACCAATTAAACTAACTCTTCCAGGAATAAATATATTGATTTTTTGATGTTCTTTACACATAATGATACTCCTTATCTATCTTTATACTATTCCCCTTTATTCTCCATGTAATTAATATATCATAAAATGAACAAATGAACAATAAGATATCTATTAAATGACGCTTTTAAAATCTATTAAATGACGCTTTTAAAATGTAGTAAATTAATAAGTCAAAAGTATCATTTTGACAAACTATATTTATTATGCTATACTCTAAAGTAATTTGAAAGGAAGAGATTATTATGTTTAAAAAAATAATTAAATTTAATCATCATCATAATAGTCTGCACTTGTTAATACGACATTAAAAATTGTTGTAGATACAAGTGCTATTTGTAGTGCTTGTATCTAGTATATAAATTCTATGCTATACAGGTACTACTTGTATAGCTTTTTTAATTAAATAAAATAAGAAAAGAGGATTATTATGAAAAAAATAAACAAAGGAATTGTCTTTAGTGACGATATTAAAAGAATTTTAAATGGTATAAATGCCTTTGACTATAAATATGAATTTATACCAAACAATGATGTTATAAACTCTCTAAGAGAAGATTTTAAATCTGATGTTAATAAAATATTTAATAGTAATGTTACCATCATTTCTGAAGAAGAAATGATGAATATTAACAATTTAATTGGTGGTGAATATCCCCATTGTTACTCTAGATAAAATTTATATAACAACAAATGAAGAATATATTTATTTCTTAGACTGTACTAGAATAAATGGAACCAATGACATCATATCTAGAAAAAGCGAGTCAGTAGATTCACAAATAATAAGATTATCTAAAAAATTGCGTAATAAAAAAATATTACTTGCTGATGATGTAGTATTTTCTGGAAATGTATTAAAAAATATTATTAACAAATTTAATAAATTGAAAATACAAGTAGTTGGAATAATTACTTCAATATGTACAGAAGAAGCATATTATTATTTCAATTCAACTTTAAAGTATGGTATGAAATCCAATTATATAATGATTGCTGATGTTATAGATCAAATTTGTGAAAGAGACTTTTATTTTGGAATTGCTGGATCTGGTATAATGATTAGTACCAAAAACGGCTTATATAAAGCTCCCTACTTTAAACCTTATGGTAATCCATACGAAAGAGCTTCTATTCCAATTGAATATGAAAAATATTTTTCAAAAGGTTGCTTAGAAAGAAGCATTTATTTATGGGAAGAAATTGATAGATTAAAAAAAGAAAAAAGCAAAATATTAGAACTGCCTGAAAAAATAATTAATACTATTGAAAATAAAGAGATTGTTAAAACTTTAAAAAAGGAGATTAAAAAATTATGAAACAATTACAAATAGGCGTAATGGGTTCAGCTGCAGACCTAAATTTTAGTGCTGATGCTCTAAAATTCGCAAAAAACTTAGGAAAATTGATTGCAAAATCAGGAAATATATTAGTTTATGGTGCTGAAAAAGAGTATACTTCTTTATCAACTGAAGCCGCCAAAGAAGCAAGTAAAAATAATGGAATTACTGTAGGAGTTGCTGGTGGTAAAGATAAAAATATATTTGGTGAATATAGACCAACTGTTTTAATTAATTCGGGGTTAGAAATTGGTGGTGGCCGAGAATTTAATTTAGTATTATCATGTGATGTGATTATTGCTATATCAGGAGGTTCTGGAACTTTAACGGAAATAGCTATAGCATATCAAGCTGGAATACCTATAATTGTAGTGGATAAATTTGGTGGATGGGCCAATGAATTATCCAATAAATTCATTGATGATAGAAAAAGACTAAAATGTATAAGCGTTAAAACAGAAAAAGAAGCCTTGGATAAAGCAATAAAAGAAGGAACAAAATAATACTTTTGATAAGATATGAAATAACCCTAAACTTCTTACACATTCATTAAAGTTAAATTTTTAAAAATGATATAAGAAAACCCTTAGAAAAATCTAAGGGTTTATCTATACTCTGAATAGACTATAGTCTATTTTTTTGTATATATTAAATTACTATTAGAAATAAGATGTCTATCAGAACTATTAACAACTACTTCTTTAATATGATGTTCATCTATACCTGTATATTGATCAAAGTAAGCTTGTAATCTCTCTTGCCAATTACCACTATGGCAGATATAATTAATTTTTTGGTAAACAGGTAAATCAGCAGGTTGTTGATGGACAATATCTCTTATTTCTGTAATAGTTTTTGAAGATAAATTATTAAAATTATCAATATTCATTACATATGCAGCTCCAAGTTTATTTGATAGTCCATTACTTTGAATATCGTATTTTTCAAAGATAACATATCCATTTTTCAATATATTAGCAATATAACCATTAAACTTATTTTTTCCAAGTAATAAAGTATGAATCTTATCTCTATTTTTATCATAAAATGCTTTCTTTTCTAAAGATAATTGAAAATTTCTATGAGAAGTATGTTTTTCTGAACTATTAGCACTATCTTTTTTACTATCGTTATGACCAAATGGTAAAAATATATATTCCGGATCTATAACTTCAAAATTTTTGCTTGAATCATCTGTATATAAATTAAGAAAATCATCTATCTCTTCTAGTTTCCAACCTTCAAAAAAACCTAATGGAATATTATCTAAATTAATATTTGGCTTTTGTTGAATATAATCACTAAGATCTTGGATAAAATCTTGATAATTATATTCAATATCATATTTATTAGTTTCTAAATTCAATCTTTTGTACTTTAAACTTTCAATATTTCCACTCTTTGTTGTATTAAAATAAGTTATAATTGGATATATTTCATTTTCATCAGCATTATTATTTTTTAATTGTTTTAATTTTTCAGAAAAGATGATAAAAATATATTTATCAATATTACCTTCTTCTTCAGGAAGTACTATTACTGTTTCGGAAGTATTTTTTATCATATGTTTTGAATACACGATTAACTGTGTTAAACATTGCTTAAGTTGATCTTTATAGTCATCAAAACTTGAAAATACTATTGTTTGATTTTCATCTATATTTTCTTTTTTTCTTTTTAAATTATCAAGTAATGAATTAACATATAAATATTCATTTTTTAATTTATTAAAATCATCACATTCATCAATTCTCTTTCGAATGGTTTTTAGGGCTTTTTTAAAAGAATTAATTAAATGATCAATATAATTATCACTTGGCCCTTCATAACTTATTCTTTCTTCTCTATAATTACTAAAAACATCTTTTAAATCATTGTCATAACATAAAACATAAATAATACTATCACACAAATCATTTTGTGAAACACTCAAAAGATTTGCAGAATCACCAGAATAACATACAAACCTTATTAATTTGAATTTTACAAAATCATCTATAACAGTATCTAACATATTTCTAACATCTTTGTTACTATTAAAAATCTCTTCTAACTGTTGTTTGTAAACAGCTTCAAATTCTTTTCGACTTTTTTTATCAAAGCATTGAACCACATGTTCAAAGTCTAGTGACTCAAATTCACCAAAATAATTTATTTTTTTTAAATCTTTATATGTCATTTTACTACCCCCACTGTTAGCAGATTATATCATATTTATAAAAATTTGTCAATTAAAAGAATAGTTTAACACTACTCTTACACTGATTTTATATTAATTATTAATCTTCTTTAATTAAATCTCGTTAATTTTTTTATAGGCCCTTCATCTTCATGAGGCTTAAATGCATTTCCTATTTGAAGACTATTATTAGTATATTTTCTATCTCCTCTTTCATCTAAAACATTAAAATATTCACTAGCTAATACTCCATTATTTACTAAAGAGTATAATCTTCTATTTGATAATTTATCTGGTCTAATTTCTTTATAACCAAATAACTGACAGTTATCCTTAGCAAATTTTCCTGTAAAAAATACATTCCTTATTTTTACTATATCATCAAAATCTAATGTTTGATCATAATTAAAATATTTAAGTAAGGCAGATAGACTACAAGCATCTTTTATTACTATAATATCTCCTCTATGGTCTAAAAAAATATCATCATCACTAATATTAAGAACAGGATAATGAGGACTCTGATATAATAAATCATTTGCAAATTTTTTTTCATTTAATACAAATAACATACTTCTATAAGAATACCAACTACTTACTTTTATCGTTTTTTTATTTTCTCTATTGGGTACTTCTGCATACATATTGTTAGTTGAAATGACTTCCCCTACATATATCTGATCTCTATCTATTATATTCATAACTTCACCTCAATTTAAAGTGTAAAATTACTCTACCACAACTAGCCAATATATTCAATAATAAATATTCATAATTATTAACAATATTATTAACTAAAACTGCTTTCATCAAGTAAAGGAATAATATCAATAGCAGGTTCTTCATATGGATGTACCTCTCTTAATTTAGTAATAACTGCTTTTACATTTTCTACATCACAAACCACTTCAAGTTTTTCTTCATCAACAAATTCTAATTTGTTATTTTCACCGATATAAGGATTAGCTACTGAGTTAGGCATAAAAGTTCCTATACTTTTAGTTGAAGTAGAACAATAAGTGTAATTTCCAATTATTCCTGATCCTATTTCACAAATAGATTTTCTTACTTCATTAACATTTTCTGGTGGAACCGTAACAACTATTTTTACATTTTTTACTTTTATATTCAAAACACTCACCTCATAATAAGTATAACATAGAACTAATTATTTGTTTTTATAATTAAAAATATATAACAACTTTTTATTGCAAATATTAAAAAAAAATGTTAAAATATTACGCGATTAAGCAACTTGCTCATATATTTATAAAAGAAAGGGGTTGAATAAAAATGACAACACTTGAAAAATTAGAAATCAATCAAAAAGCACTATATTCTACTGATTATTTTTCTGGTGATTATAATCAGATGTTATATATTAAAAAAAGTATCCAAGATAATTGTAATGATACCAGATATTTTATAATTGCTAGTTCAAATATAAATGGAAATCAAGTTCAACAAGGTTATATATATTTTTATTTAGATCCAAAAACAAAAACAAGTTCTTTTATTGGAACTTATGTTGAACCTGAGTTCAGAAATTTAAATATTGCTTCTCTTTTAATAGCTAATTGGATTGATTTATGTTTAAATAATGATTATCAATATTTAATAACTAATAAAAAACAAAGAAAGCCTTTCTTATTATATCTTTTAAAATTGTATGGATTTGATGTTAGAGATCAAAATCTTTATGACACTAGATTAGATGTAATTTCTGTATGCCGTAGCAAAGATTTAAATAATATGGATAAACTTCTATTATTTAGAGATCCAAGACACGAAAAAGTTTTTACTGGAATGCATACTTTTAAACATGATAATTATAGAATTATTCATAATTTAGATGAATCAATTTATCTAGATCAAGTTATTCTGCCACTTCAAAGTGCTAAAAGAAATCAGGTATATTACGAAATGTTAAATACTGACTTAACCAAAACTAAAACTAAAACAATTTTACACCAACATAGAAAATAACTATCTTTGAACTGAACCCCATTTCTTGGACAAAGAAATAGGGTTCATATCACTTTAAATAGTTATTTTTTTTATATATTATTACTTACTATTCTTTGTATAGAATAACAAGAATTAATTACTCATTTTCATTGTTAATAACTAGAACATTCTTAAAATACTTAAATAATAATTTGCTTCACGTAATACATGATCTGCCATTAATGGTGTAATGATACTTTTTATTTTACAATTCAAGATTCCTTCTTCACCCTTTGTTTTAAAATCTTTAAAATTTATGGTTTCTTTTAAACTAGCATTGGTTAAATAAATTAGATTATTGGGATATTGCTTATTTATCATTTGATATTCTTCTGCAAATTTATCAGCAGTTAAAATTAATTCTTTTTCACTAGGATCTAGCAAACCTCTTATAAACTCAGCATGTTCTTTCATTATATTATTCCAAAATAATTCTTGATTGTATAACTCTTCTTTTAATATGAATTGTCCTTTATTAATTTTATTTAGTAAATTGTGATACATCTTTGCCTCTTCAATAATATGCTTAATTAATAAAGGATAGTTACTAGTATATATTTCACAAGTTAAGACTTTGTTTAATATATCATTTTGGAAATTAATGAAATTTTCTATAAGTTTTAATGTATCATTATTAATGTTATTAATTTCATCAACTATTCTTTTATCAAAGACAATATTCACTCCTTGATTATTAATCTCTTCTTTTGTAATATCTGTATTTATATTAGTTCCTAAAAGACGATTCATCATAGTTTCAGCTTTTAAAGTGTTTTTAGTAACGACATAATCTAATTGGCGAAAATTATTATTTGAAAATGCTAATATCCTTGTTAATACTCTTTCAAAGGCTTCTTCGAATTTACCTGAAGTTAATTTTAATTCTCGATATTTTTCTGGGAATGCTATTTCTAGAAATAGTGCATGTTCTTTCATTATTCTATCAAAAAATAAATGAGTTTGTAATGACAAATCTATAAACATATTGTAATTCATAATTCACCTCTGATATTATATATGTGTTTTGCAATAAAAAAAGAAGTGAATTATTCTTCAATCGCTTCTATTTCTTCTTTAATTTTATTAATTAATAAACCAATATGATAGCCATCAGCAAATCCATGATGAACCATAATCATAATATTTATATAACACCTATCATCTTCAAAACTAAACTTATCCCATAATATTTGAGGAATTGTAATACTTTTATCAAATGGAGGTACTACACCTAAAAATTGAAACCATGGTTGACACGAGAACCAAACTTCACCTTGATCTGATTTTAGATATGATTTATTATTTTTACGGAAAAGATCTTGAGTTTTATTAAATTCCTGAATAAAATCTCGATATTCATCTTGCATCTCAAAAGTAAAATAACCTACATTTTTATCTTTAGACATTTGAGTAAAGTTAGGTCTAATTACATCATATTTATAAATTTTACCATCTTCATAACGATACTTAAAAGCATCAATTTGATTGATAGCCTTTGAAAAATAATAGCCTATAGTTGCATAATAATTTTTAGTCTTCTGGCATTTTTTATATATCTTAGTAATATCGATTTTAGTAGTTACAAAAGAAAAAGGATTAATATTTTTATGATAATAATCAAATATTTCTTTTCTTTCAAATTCTTTGATTTCTCTTCTCATCTTGTTCACCTCATAATTATAATAGCTTAAAAAAGATCTTTTAACAAGAATATTTTCTATTTGAGTTTCTCTTTTTTAACAACAATATAATCTTTTTCAACTGTAATATAGAATAAAGAACAAATTTAAATTATTAAAATTTATTCTTTATAATTTAATATGAATAAAATCTATGATTACAATGATGTTCATCTCTCTTCTTATTAGTCAGAGGTCCGTTTGTCCATTTTTTCTTCTACTACTTTATCAAAATATATTTTCGATGATTGTGGAAATGTCATATTATCTGGTAATTGATCCGATAATAATATTTCGGACATCTCATATTCCTCAGGTAATTTTTCCATTTTCTCAATTTCACAATAGCATAATAAACCAAAAGTACTTATTTTATATACACAAATAGGTTCAACTTTAATTTTGGTTGCCCCAGTTTCTTCATACATTTCACGTTTTGCTGCTTCTTCCCAAGACTCACCTTCTTCAATATGCCCACCTGGTATTTCCCAACCATTCCTTTTTTTATTATACGAAAATACAAATTTATCTTTATATTTACTTACACATACAACTCTTGTATAATCTTTTTCATCACAATAACCAAGCTCATATAAATCTAAATGAAACATTTTATCTACCTCAATTACATTATATAGCGTATTTATGAAAATTCAAGTAAAACTGGCACTAAAAGTACAGTTTTTTCCTTTTAATATTTTGTTATTTATACAATATGATATTGAATATTCTCTTAAGTGTAGACGCCTTCTTTCATGTAAATCACCTTAGTTGACTCTTTTTTTACCAAGTACTTTAAGAATTTATATGATTGAAATTCAATGGATATTATTCTCCAATGCTTAGTGTATTATATTTATTTATATTATATTATTTTACTTCATGAAAAATAACTTTTAAAAGAAATTTGGCATTCTAAATATTTATCAATATTTTGAATATATGTTTATTTCTCCCCCCACCACCATTTGTCAACGTGAAAATAAACGTTATGCAAACTCTATTTGAAACACATAAATTATGTTTTTTACTTTTAAATAATTCATAGTGTCTATCAAAAATAAATTTTATTCCTTACTTATTTTCACCAAAAAAAGAATTTGTTATTTAAACAAACTCTTTTTTCTAACTTTTACTATAACATAAGTCTTTTATGGCAATCTAGATTCTACTAACTTGGCATATTTTTTAGGATTAGTTACAACTCTATTATAAACGTTTAATCTTCTAATTGCTAAAATAAATTCTATTTCTTCATCTGAAGCTTGGAGAGTTTTTTTATGTGATACTAATGAGTTATCTGTTCCTAAAATATAATTTAAGTCTACTTGAAAGTAGTCTGCAATATCTATTAAGGTTTCAATAGAAGGGATTCTAGTCTGATTTTCATAATGAGAAATTGTTGTTTTACTTAAATTTAATACTTTTCCTAGTTCTTCTTGACTGATACCCCTATTCTGCCTTAATAGTTTTATTCTTGGACCAATTAACATCCCACTACACCTCTCATTATACTGTCATTATAATGAAAAACTAGAGGTAAGACATCAAAGTTTACAAAACGTCTACATCACTAAATTCTATATAATCCAATAAAAAAGTAAGAAATTTACTCTTACTTTTTATTAACTGTTTGGGTAGCTTTTTTTTGATATGCTTTTGCTTTTTGTAATTCATAATCACAAGTTCCTGGTAATAATTTTTCTATTTGTTTTAATTCTTCTTGGATTCCATTTTTCCAAAAAACAGTATCATCAGGAGTTGCCATAAATGTTTCAGCTAAATACTCATTTATAGTATCTAAATGTTCAGTTAAATTATACTTATCTTGATAAAATTTAAATTTTTCATAGTTGCGAGCATAATAACTTATTGGGTTATCAATCTCTTTTGCTACTTTATTTCTATTAAAAAGTGTTCTAACTAAATTTGGATTTTCACCTATTTTTAACATAAGACTAGCACAATATATTGCCTCTTCTTCTGTTAAAGGTCTAACAGGTTGCATTGTATACATATCACAATATGTCGCTATTTCTTTTCTAATTTGTTTATATTCAGAATCAGATATATATTTACTTTCTGTTTTTGGTTTAATTAGAGGAATAATTTCTCTTTTAGCAGCAGTTTGCTTAGCTTTTCTTTTATTTAATTGGCTAGTTAATGTGGTTTCTACTTTGTCACATAATTCATCCATAACTTTTAATTCTTTAAGAGCAGTAACCACTTGTTTAATATCATCAAGTTCATAAGAATCTTTTTTAGATAAGTAACAATCTTGGACAATTTTATATAATTTCTTGTTATTATCTAAATCTTTTAAAGCTCCATTTTCAGAACATTCAATAATTTTATTTTTAATATAAGCTTCTCGTTTCGTTAATTCTTCATCAGGCGAATTACAAAGTGTTATTAATCTGCCAGGTTCAAGTAAGTTCATTATTTCTATTTTAGAAATATTAAATCCTCTAAGTTTATATAAATCAAATTTAAGTGCCTCTTGTTCTGGATCTAATTCTCCTAGCTTTATATTACATTCTATAAAATCAAAAATCAACGTTACTTGTTCCTTAGCTTTTAATGGCGATTCTAAGATATATGATGATAAAATATCAAAATTCTCGGTATAATTATCAAGAAATTCTCCACTCATCATTGATCTAACTTGAGATGTTATTTGTTTTAAAATAGCAGCCTCAGTAGAAATAGATTCAAATTTATTATTTACCAATCCTAAGTCTTCTTCATCACTACCGTTATCTAGTAACATTATTTTTACTGATAGTAGTTTTTTTATTGAATTGGCACAATGTTCCATTATTCCTATTAAGTAATTTAAAAATTTCTTTTCTTCATTTTTCATTCTAACCCCTCATTTCTAGTTGCTTATTATAACATAAAAGGTGGCTTCTGTCAAGAAATAAATTAATAACTAATTGATAAAGTCTCTAGGACGGCACAGATTTTATCAGCTATACAAACAATTATACTTTCTAAATATCTAGGTGGAGCTATATTAAGAGGAAACATATGTTTCTTAATAATATCTTTTTCTATCTTACATAAAGAAAAATCTCTTTCGGCATTTATTAAAGCTACTTTAGCATGTCTAAAGCCATGTAATTTATGGCTATCATCACGAATATGCCAATCATATAAGAAATAGTCATGAAGTAGTGCACCTCTAATTAAAGCACGTTCATTTAATTTAATAGGTAGAAAAATTGATATGTAAGTTGCAACAGAAGCAACACCAACACAATGATCAAATACACTAACATTACCATGTTGTATGTATTTTTTCTGTTCTTGCATATATTTAGATTTTATTATATCTTCACCATATGCCATTATTAATATTTTCATATATTCTATTAATCCCATTAATTTGCCACCTACTTTATATTAAGTATAAACTTTTTTCTAAAAATTCGCAATTAACTTTACTTCATTTTTGTCTCATTGTACAAGAGTTTGGACAATTAAACATAGTCTGAACTTCCAACCATTTATCATATGAAACAGGTTTATTAAATAACTTAAAATTTTGAATTTGATCGTTTTTCATTACTAATTCACTCTTACATTTTTTATCATTACCAATATTATCAAGTTCTATTTGAATATTTGCATAATTAGTTAAATCTTGTTTAAAACATGTCTTAACCATGTTACAAATATCTAAAAATTCATACTCCGTTATATCACTATTTTTTAAACTTTGAACTAATTGTTCATGATTAATCATATTTTTTTGTTCTTGTAAATCATTTAAGCGATTTAGATAATCAATTTTTATAAATAATGAATTTGATTTATTTAATAAATAGTAATCTAAATCTGACAACATTACAATATCATTATCCATTTCTGTTTTGATAGATACTAATTTATGATGACCATCTGGAACTTTAACAAATTGATATTGAGTTTTAATTCCATTTTGATAAACTTCAAATTGTGATGGATATAACACATTTTTTCCTAAGTTTAATTTTAAATCAACCTTTTCTAAAGAATCTACCAAATAGCAAGAAAACGTATTATCTATAATATTAAAATCTTGAATAATATATTGAGAATCTTTTAGATTAAATAATTGCAATAGATCGACAAATCCTTGTTCTATTTGAATAGCCTGTGCTTGGGAAATCTGACTATTTTCTAAAAATTCTTCAGCACTTTTAAAAGTTCGATAACGTCCTAAAAAGGTTTTACATTCAACAGTACTAGGTAAAATTCCTAACCACTGTCCTATTTTAACTTGTAAAAGTGAATCTTTAAAAACTACTTTTTTGTTATCTTTAATAGACATTGTGTTCATGGTGAAAGCATCTCCTCTTAAATTTATATTAATCAACAATTACTCCATCCATACTCCAAGTTTTTACATCTTCTATTTTTACATTTACTATTTTTCCAATATATTTAGAATCTCCTCTTACATTAACTAATTTCATAGTATCAGTATACCCCATCAAGTAGGATTCATCTTTTTCACTATAACCTTCTATTAAAACTGGAACAACCTTATCTTGATATTTATCATTAGCTAGTTTTGAATATTTATTAACTAATTGATTTAATTCTTGAAGTCTTCTATTTTTAGTTTCTAATGAAACATGATCTACCATTTTCGCAGCAGGTGTTCCTTCTCTTTTAGAAAATATAAAAGTAAAAGCTGAATCAAACTTACATTTATTTACTACATCTAAAGTTTCTTTAAAATCTGCTTCTGTTTCTTCAGGAAAACCTACAATAATATCCGTAGTTATTGAAGAATATGGTAGTGCTTCTTTTATTTTATTGAATAATGTTAAATATTCTTCTTTTGTATATCTTCTTCCCATTTTCTTTAAAATTGTATCAGAACCACTTTGAAGTGGCAGATGAATATAAGGCATTATATTAGGATACTTCTTAATAATTTCAATCATTTTATCTGTAAAATCCCATGGATGACTTGTTACAAAACGAATCCTTGGTATATTAGTTTTAGCTACATCTTCTAATAAATTTTCCATACCATAATTTATTTCTAAATCTTTACCATAAGCATTTACGTTTTGTCCTAACAAAGTAACTTCTTGATAACCGTCTTTTACTAAATCTTCAATCTCTTTTATAATATGTTTAGGATTTCTACTACGTTGTTTTCCTCTAGTATAAGGAACAATACAATAAGTACAAAATTTATCACAACCATACATAATATTAATCCAAGCCTTATACTTTGAATCTCTTTTTACAGGTACATTCTCAATAATATCTCCTTCAATGCTCATTACTTCAATTTCTAATTTTTTATTTTTGATTGATTCTTCTAAAATTTGTGGTAATTTATGAATATTATGAGTTCCAAAAACGATATCTAACCATTTATATTTATCCATAATTTCTTTAATTACTACTTCTTCTTGAGCCATGCATCCACATAAACCTACTATAATATCTGGTCTCTTATTCTTTAAATTTTTAATTCTGCCTAACATTCCAAAAGCTTTATTATGAGCATTTTCCCTAATAGAACAAGTATTTAATAAAATTAAATCTGCTTCCATATAATTATCAGTTTGTGTAAAAGACATATCTTCTAAGATAGCTTTAATGTTTTCAGTATCATGTTCATTCATCTGACAACCATATGTTTTTACATAATATTTTTTACCTACACCTAATTTTTTCTGGGTAGATGTGACTTTATAATCACGATCTTTAATCAATACTTTTTGTTTTCCTCTTTTTTGGGCTTCTTTTAAATTAGGAATTAACATAATATTACCACCTTTTTTATTAATATTATTTGAAAATCCACTATATTATAGCACTAAGAAATTATCTTTGTCAAAAAAGAAAATCTCAAAGAGATTTTACTTAAAACAACTATTTATTTTATTATAATATTTCGATATCATCATCTTTATTTGTTTCTGTTTTGTTATTAATACTAGTGGTTTTTTCTAATGGTTTATCTTTAGTATTTTTATTTTTAATTTCTTTTTCTAAAATATAGTCCACTTCATCAACAATCTTATCCTTATCAAAAATAGTAAATATTATTAGAATAAAGAGTACAAAAGCCATTAATAGTAAGATAATTATAATATAATTAAGCTGATGAACTTTCTCACTTGTAGTATCTAAATAAGTATCAGTTAAATATTGTTCAAAGTTTTCTTCATTCAAAACTATTTTATTTTCAATAGGAACAAAATTCTCAATATTCTTAATAGCTAAAGATTTTATACTTTTTGATATTTTTACAGGGTATCCATATAATTTTAATGGTGCAACTTTTTTATCAGTTCTTTCATAAGTATAATCAATTAAATCTTTATATTTAGCATAATCTTCTGGCTTAATTGCCACTAAATACGTATGCCAAGAACCATTTTTTTCTTGTTCTATCACAAAATGAATTTGTTTATTTTCTTCTTTAATTACCGCAAAGGCTTCTGACATTTGTGACGCCTCAATATAAGAATATTGATTCGTTGTCTTTATATCTGACCATTTTATAATTTGTTTATCTTTCAAATACAAACGAAAAGAACTAAAAACTAAAACATAGCTTATTAATAAATAAATCAAGCATAAAACAGTCTTTATAATTAGTCTGAAACTTTTCTTTTTTCTTTTAGCCATATGCGCTCCTTTTATTCTTCAAATAATATTCTATCACAAATACATTAAAAAAACTACCATTTGGTAGTTTAATATATTATATTATTAATTTTTATCAGTAGAACCAAAACCACCTGTTCTAATTCCTTCGGCTTTATCATCGTCTACAGTTAAATATTTTTGAAAAATGACTTGTCCAATAATATCACCTTTTTTTATTTCTATATCATGATCTAAAAAATTAAAATATTGAAAATAGAAATGTCCTTCATTAGACTCATTATTGTAATAATCATAATCAACAATTCCAATACTATTAGCCATAATAAGGCCTTTCTTTGGTCCACTACTTCTATTGACTAACATGAAATATTCATCTTCCCCACAATATGCTTTTAATCCAGTTGGAATAAGTGTTGGTTTAGTTCCAAACTTATATGCTGGAATAATTACATCTTCAGCGGCTTCCACATCATAACCTGCGGCATATTTTGTTTTACGTACAGGTAGGTGAATATCTTTATCTTTATATTCTGTTACTACTTCAAATCCTCTTTTAGGCATGTACTTCTTCTCCTTCTTCTAATATGATTTTGTTCTGTTTTCTAGTTTTTTGGACATCTATTACTCTTTGATTAGATGATCCTTTAAAACGTAACATTGGATTGGATAGTTCTTCTTTAAATTGTCCATCTACTAAGACGTCAATATATTTAAATACTTCATAATCTTTAATATCTTCATATAAGAATCCTGTCCAAATCCAGATTGTTTTGTCCTTATATCTTTCTTTAAAGGCTTTAGCTAATCTAGTAGTACCATCAATATTTTTTTTATGCATAGCTTCACCACCTAAAATGGATAAACCAACAACATAATCTTTATCACATAAGTCTAATACTTTCTCTATAGTTTCATCTGTAAATTCTTTTCCGCCATTGAAATCATGAGTTTCAGGATTAAAGCAATTTTTACAATTAAAACTACATCCTTGCATAAATATTGATACTCTAACCCCTGGACCATTAGAAATATCCATTTTTCTGATTTTGTTATAGCGCATATTAAGCCTCGGCATCCTTATTATCTATATGTATAACACGTTCTTTAATTTCTTGAGTTCTACCTTTATTCCAGAAATTACTTCCAATATAACCACATGTACGTCTAGCAACATTTAATTTATCATGGTCTCTGTTACCACAATTTGGACAATACCACTCTAAATCATCATCAATTAGTATTTCTCCAGTATAACCACATTCTTGACAATAGTCTAGTTTTGTATTTAATTCAGCATACATAATATTATCATAAATAAATGTTATTACTTCTAAAACAGCATCTAGATTATTACTTAAATTAGGTGTTTCAATATAACTGATGGCTCCACCAGGACTAAGTTTTTGGAATTCACTTTCTAATTTTAATTTAGAGAAAGCATCAATTTCTTCAAAAACAGGAACATGGTAAGAATTTGTAATATAATCTCTATCAGTAATTCCTTTAATTATTCCAAAGCGGTCTTTTAAGCATTTAGCAAATTTATAAGTAGTAGATTCAATTGGTGTTCCATATACACTGTAATCAATTTTTTCTACTTCTTTCCATTCATTACATTTATCAACTAAATGTTGCATTACAGCTAAACCAAACTCTTTACCTTTACCATTATCAGTATGAGAATGACCTGTCATAAATTTAACACATTCATAAAGACCAGCATATCCTAATGAAATTGTTGAATATCCATTATGTAATAATTCGTGGATACTTTCTCCTTTTTTAAGTCTAGCTAAAGCTCCATATTGCCATAAGATAGGAGCAACATCTGAAGTAACTTTACTTAATCTTTTATGTCTTATTTGTAAAGCTCTGTGACATAGTTCTAGTCTTTCATCAATAATTTTCCAGAATAAATCCATATCTTTATCTGCAGATAAAGCAACATCAACTAGATTAATAGTAACAACGCCTTGATTAAATCTACCATAATATTTAGGTTTTCCATTTTCATCTACATAAGGTGTTAAGAAAGATCTACAACCCATACATGGATAACATTGTCCATTACCATTTTTATCAATCTTAAGTTGTTTCATCATTTTTTCAGAAATATAATCAGGTACCATACGTTTAGCTGTACATTCAGCTGCTAACTTTGTTAGATAATAGTATTTACTATCTTTATGGATATTATCCTCTTCTAGAATATATAAAAGTTTAGGGAAAGCTGGTGTAATATAAACACCTTTTTCATTTTTCATTCCTTGAATTCTTTGTTTTAATACTTCTTCAATTAGCATTGCTAATTCTTCTTTATACTCTTCTGTTTCACCCAAATACATACAAACACTTAAGAATGGTGCTTGACCATTAGTTGTGGTCATAGAATTAATTTGATATTGGAAGGTTTGAACTCCATCTGTAATTTCTTTAGCTAAGTCTTCCGCAACAAATTTCTCAACTTGAGCTTTAGTTAATTTTCTAGCTTTGTACTTTTTCTCATAAGCTTCTTTACTTAGACGAATAAATGGAGCAAGATGCGTTAATGTAATTGTACAACCACCATATTGACTTGAATTAACTGCTGTGATTAATTGCGTTGCGATAGTCATAGCTGTTAAGAATCGGTGTGGTTTTTCAATCATTACATCGTTTATATTCGTTCCATTTTGTAACATATCCTCTAAGTCAATTAAATCACAATTATGTAATGCATTTTGTGCGAAATAATCAGCATCATGGAAATGAATAATTCCTTCATCATGAGCTTTAACAATGTCTTCTGGTAATAAAAATCTTCTTGTAATATCGGTACTAGTAATACCAGCTAAATAATCTCTTTGGGTTGTAACAACTTTAGCATTCTTATTAGAATTTTCTGTATTCCAATATTCACTTTCACCATCAATCAACTCTTTAATAGCTAAATCGGTAGTATTACTCTTTCTAACTAACTCTCTTGTATAACGATAAGTAATATATTTTTTAGCTAAAGCATACTTACCTATAGACATTAATTTCATTTCAATAATATCTTGTATATCTTCCACTAGAATTCTTTTTTTACCTAGTTTTTCTATATATTTAATAATATTTTTTATTTGTGTTCCAGAAGCTTGATCTTCTTCATCTACTTCCATATTAGCTTTGTTTATAGCATTTTCAATTTTTTCTGGACAATAGTCTACCATATGTCCATCACGTTTAATTACTTTCATTTTTAAAACCTGCCTCTCTTGTATTCTACAACCAAAGCATAGCACCTTTTTATAAAAATACAATGTTGCAATTGCAACATTTGACAAAAAATGTTATAATTTTTTTAAGAAGGTGTAAACATGAATGAATTATTTTCTAATATTAGCAAAGCAAATCAAGGAAAATTGCTAAAACTTATCGAATCTGACTACTTTACATTTAAAAAAAATGTAAATGTCTCTTCATTAACAAATGATACTAATAACCTAGTGATTATTACTTCTGGTAAAATTCAATTAATTAGAAATGATTACAATGGAAATAGAATTATTATGAATGAATTTACAGACGATGACCTTATTGGTTCAATTATTATACCCTTATCTAATCAAGAGTATGAACTTATTACCAAAGAAGATACAACAGTAATAGTAATGGATTATACTAGAATAATTAATTATGATGGAAACTGGTCTTATTATTATCAACAATTTATTAAAAATCTTTTACATATAATTACTAATAAAACGAAAGAAAAAAATGATCGAATTGAAATATTAACAAAAAAATCCATTCGTGATAAACTACTGGAATATTTTAAAATCGCAACACAAAAAAGTGGGTCTAAAATTATATATTTACCCTATTCTTTTTTAGAATTAGCAGAATATTTATCAGTTGACAGATGTGCTATGTCAAGAGAATTAAAATATTTAAAAGAAGAAGGTTTTATCAAAGTTGATTATAGAAAAATAACTCTTTTATATTAAGTTATTTATTTTCAATCAAACTCAAACTAACCTTCTCTTTTTCAATTGAAATATCATCAACGTAACAGTCTACAATATCTCCTACTGAAAATAAGTCAGAAGGATGTTTAATAAACTGGTTACTTAATTTAGAAATATGAGCTAGTCCATCATTATGAAGACCTATATCAATAAACAGACCAAAATCCACAACATTACGAACTGTTCCTTGTAGTTTCATACCAACTGTTAAATCTTTAATGTCTAAAATATCACTTTTTAATAATGGTTGGGGCATCTCATCACGTGGATCAAGATTAGGTTTTTTTAATGAGGCAATTACATCTTCTAAAGTATAAGTATCAGTTGACAGTTTTTTAGCGTATTCTTCTACAGAAATTGTGTTTAATTTATCAATCAATTCTGGCTTACCAATGTTTTCTTCTGTATAACCCAATTCATTTAAAAGATTTAAAGCAATATTATAACTTTCTGGATGGATAGCAGTAGCATCTAAAACATTGTTGCCATCAATTACTCTTAAAAAACCTATAGCTTGAAGATATGTTTTATCTGTTAAAATTTTTTTCTTTCTAATTTCTTCACGTGAAGTTATTTTGCCATTACTCTCACGATAAGCAATTATTTTTTCTATTGCTTTTTTGGTTAATCCTGATACATATTTTAATAATGAAAAGGATGCTGTATTTATATTTACACCTACACTATTGACACATTTTTCGACTACAAAATCTAGGGAATCTGATAATTTTTTTTGACTAACATCATGTTGATATAAACCTACTCCAATTCCTTCTGGGGGAATCTTTACTAATTCAGCTAAAGGATCTTGAAGTCTTCTTCCAATACTTACTGCACTACGTTTTTCCACAGCCAAATCTGGAAATTCTTCAATAGCAATTGGTGAAGCCGAATAAATTGAAGCTCCAGCTTCTGAGACAATGACATACTTACACTTTAGGCCATATTCTTTGATCATTTCAGCACAAAATTTTTCTGATTCACGAGAAGCAGTTCCATTCCCAATTGCAATAATATCAACATTATATTTATTTATTAAATTAACTACTATTTCTTTAGATAATTTAATGCGTTTTTCTTCTTCACCTTTCAAAAATGGTTTAATAACTGTCGAATCTAAATATTTACCATTTTTATCTATAACAGCTAATTTACAACCATTAACATATCCCGGATCAAAGGCTAAGACAACTTGTTCTTTCATAGGTGGTGTTAATAAAAGGGCTTCTAAATTCTTACCAAAATTATCAATTGCCGCCTCACAGCCTTTTTCTGTTAGTTCACTCCGTATTTCTCTTTCTATTGATGGTTCTATTAATCTTTTATAGGCATCTGCAATAGCTTCTTTAATATAAGATGTAACAAAGCTTTTTTCATTCTTTATTATTTTAGACTCTAAATGCGTAATTATAGCTTGTTTATCAACTTCTATAGATACGGTTAATACTTTTTCATTTTCCCCACGATTTAAAGCTAAAATACGATGGGGTTTTATCCATTTAACAGGTTCATTATAATCATAATACATTTCATAAATTTTACCTTCATCTACAGCATTCTTTTTTAAAGATGACGTAATAAGACCATTTTTATAAAAGTAACTACGTATAAATTTTCTATAACTAGCATTATCACTAATCCATTCTGCAATAATATATTTAGCTCCTTCAATACACATATTGCCGTCCAAATCATCTTTGATAAACTTTTTAGTTAAATCTTCTATACTTCCGTTAAGTGGAAAAGCCATTATCATTTTAGCTAATGGTTCTAAACCATTTTTAATAGCTTCCGTAGCTTTAGTTTTCTTTTTTTCTTTATATGGTCTATATAAATCTTCAACTTCCACTAATTTAGTACAATTTAAGATACTTGTTTTTAATTCGTCAGTAAGTAAGCCTTTTTCATCAATTAATCTAATTACATCTTCTTTTCTTTTTAATAAATTTACTTGATATTCATATACTTCATTAATCTTACGTATCACATCTTCTACTAATGCTCCAGTAGCTTCTTTTCTATATCTAGCAATAAAAGGAATTGTATTACCTTCACTAAGTAAATTTAACACTGTTTTAACTTGTGTTTCTGTAATATTTAAATCTTTACTAATTTCTTGGATGATTGTATCATTCATTTTTTTACACCTCATGTCTATCATAACAAAATTAAAAAAAGTTGAAAAGATAAATTTTCAACTATTCTTCATAATCATGATGTTGCATCTTTTGAATTCTTTGCTTAATCATAGTAATTAATTTAGTAGGTCCATTTATTTTGTTTAATACTAATAAACTATCTTGTAATTTAGTTTTTAATGATAGTTCTTCTTCTATTTTTTTTGCTTCCACACGATAATTAAAATTGGGAATAGGATTTGTTTCTATGAAATTACGAATATACAATTCTATATCTTTTAATACATAAACTTTTAAATCGTACTCATCCATTTCTCTTACGCCATAATAACCGCCAACTAAATATTTATATTCATTTTGTAATTCCATAAATTGTCATCTCCTACTATTTACCACTTCTTAGAACTTCCACCGTAATATTTTTTTCAATACCACTTTTATTTTCTTTAGAATTAGTAAGCATATCAATTAAAAATTTCTTACCTAAACCAATATTACTGCCTTTATCTAAAGCAATTGCTATAACATTAGAGCCAAGTGATGAATTCTTAATTTTGATTATTGACCAGGGTTTTATTTCACTACCTGTGGCAACAATTCTAACCTGTCCATACTCATTATCATTATAATACAGGTTTCCATCACTAATATCAACACCTGTTGCAGTAGAACCCATACAGCCCTTACAATTAGCCGAATAAAAACTCATAGTCCCACTATAAGTAGCTAAAACTTCAGGTTGTACTTTTGTTTCTTCTATTTTCTTTGGAGATTCTTCTCCTTTGGCATCAACTACTTCTATTGGTAGCTCAGTTGATATTTTTTCTTCTGGTTCTATTTTTTTATCTTCAACAGTATCTTCTTCAATAGCGACTGCTTCTTTTATTGTTGGATAAGTAACTAAATTAGTTGCTAACTTTTTGGTATCTAGAAAGGAATTTATGGTACTGGTATGTATATTTACTGTCAATAGTAAGATTGGTAATGACAATAATAAGCCTGTATTTATTATTCCTATAATTTTTTTCATAATAAAACTCCTTGTATGTATATGTTAACATATATACAAAGAGTTTACAATATATTTACAAAAATTACCATTTACAAATTTGTAAATTGAAGTAAATTAGCTTTTTGAACAAGTATAATTATTATTTGTCATTTCTGACTCTATTGTATCAATACTTTCTGATTTTTTAAATTCAGCTGGATAATTTCCTCCGGCTTCTGTATAAGCACTTGTTACATCTTTTAAATCTAATTTCTCATAATCTAATATTTGTTTACTACTGTTAACACCATTATTTAAACTACAAGAAATAGTAACTCCATCTAATTTACCTGCTTCATCCTTTAAAGCTAAACAATCATTATATAAATTATTTAATTCGTCTGCATCATCTGTTTTATCACCAGTATGAATAGTAGTATAACTAAGTTTAGTTAATTCTTTATTTGTAAAGTAAAACAAAGCTTCTATATCAATATCTAACTTTTCACTAGTTTTACTGTTTTTACACGATAAAACACCTGAAGTTATTTCTTGGCTGTTACTCTTATCTTTTAATTCATTAACATAATTAGTTATTTCTGGTAGAAAATAAACCATTGCCATTAAAGAAATGAATAAAAGACCTGCCATTACTCTTTTAAATGTTGTTGGACCATCATTTTTATTATCAGTATTTTTTGGTGGTTCTGCTTTTGGTTGTGGTGGATCAGATGATACCGCTGGTTGTTGTGGTGGTTGCTGCTGAGTTGAAGCTTTTTTAGCAGCTTCTTCTTGTTGTTGTTGCTGTTGTAATAACTGCTGTTGCTGTAATTGTTTCTGAGCTTCTAATTCTTTTTGTTTCTTTATTCTTTCTTCTTCTGCCTGCTTTTGGGCTAAAAGAGCAGCTTCTTGTTGTCTTTGTGCTCTTAATTTCTCATCTGCTAAGGCTTGCTGTTGTTGCTTAAGTAAATCTTCTTGTTTCTTTTTAGCAAGTTCTTCTTTTCTTTTCTTTTCTTCTGCTAGAGCCTGTATTTGTTGTTCTTTCGTTAAATTCTTTATTTTTTCCATTTGCTCTGATAAAGCTTCTTCATCACCTAAAACAACTTCTTCTACTTCCTCTGATGAAATTACACTTTTATCTTGTGGTTCTAAAGATTCAATTTTTTCTGGTTCTTCTATATTTTCTTTCTTCTTAGCCATTTCACCATCTCCCTTTTATTCCCTTAAACTATCTATTTGTTTTTGAAAATCATCACTATTTATAATATAACTTCCTGCTACTAGTATATCACATTCTTGGCAATATTTTTTAGTTTCATTATTAACTCCACCATCGACACTAATTTTAATATCACTCTTATATTCTAATAGTAATACCCTTAATTCCTTAATTTTATCCACAGTTGATGCAATAAACTGTTGTCCTCCAAGTCCTGGTTCTACTGACATAACTAAGATAATATCTAGTAGCGGTAAATAAGGAATTAATTCCTTTACTTCTGTATCCGGATTAATAGCCAATCCACATTTTATTCCACAACTCTTAATTAGTTTTAAATTCTTTTCTATATCAACATTCACTTCTAAATGAAAGGTGATATATTCTGTATTTAATAAAGCATAGTTTAAAATATATTTTTCAGGATCCTTAACCATTAAATGCACATCCAAACGCTTAGATGTATACTTATAAATATGTTTCATTTCTCTAAATGGCATAGTTTTATTTTTTACAAACTTACCATCCATGATATCTAGATGAATATAATCAGTATCTGTAGAATCTAATTTTACTAAATCATTAACTACATTCTTACTATCTAAAAAAGAGGTTGAAATTAACATAGACTCACTTTCTTTCTATAAATTTTAAATAATTATCATATCTGCTTCTAATAATATTATTATCACTCACTGCCTTTTTTACCATACATTCATGCTCATTTTTATGCATGCAATCTTTATATAAACAGGGATAATTTTTAAATTCTATGAAAGCATTTCTAATATCTGAATCTGTATATTCATAAAAATCTAAAGCAGAAAATCCAGGTGTATCTAATATTTTTCCTTGATCGATTTGAAATAATTCTACTACTTTTGTCGTATGTTTTCCTCTGCCTAATGCTATCGAAACTTCACCTGTTTCCAAATTTAAATTAGGATTCAATTTATTTAATAAAGTAGATTTGCCTGCTCCTGTTTGACCAGTAAATACGCTTGTTTTATTATTTATTAGTTTTTTTATCTTATCTACTTCATAGTTAAAAACAACTATATAGCCTAACTTTCTATAATAATCCAAAATCTGCTGAATACCTGATAATTCTTCTGCACTAACTAAATCACTCTTAGTTATACAAATAATTGGTTTTACCTTGTGAAGCTCCATTAAAATAATTAATTTATCTAAAAGATTTAAAGAAAAATCAGGAGTTTTAAGGCTAGTAACTAAAAAACCTTGATCAATATTAGCTACTTTGGGTCTTCTAAAAAAGTTTTTTCGAGGTAAAATTTCTTCTATAATTTCTTTCTGACGATCAAATATAACATAATCACCAACTTGAGGAACTATATTTTCCTTGCGAAATTTTCCTCGACATTTACAATTTATAATTTCATTACGATAACTTACTATATGTAAATCACTAATTATTTTGATAATTTGGCCTTTCATTTATCCCCCTATTATGAATTTGACTTTTCTGTTGATGAATTATTTTCAGTATCATTTTCTGAATCATTATTATTGCCATTGTTATTATTGTTGTTGTTTTGGGTGTTATTATTTTTGTCTTCTGTAGGTTTAGTTGCTACTTCAATTGTTAGAGTAGTTCCTTCAATAATCTCTGAACCAGCAATACGTGATTGACTTATAACCTTTCCTGGAGAATATTGATTAGTTTCCACATAAACTGTTTTTAATGTTAATTTATATTTAGTGCAGAATGCTGTAGCATCATCAATACTATATCCTTGGGCAACCATATCTGGGAAAACTTCAACAATATTTGGAATATATAGAGTAATTGAATCTCCTTCTTTAACTTCTGATCCCTTAGCTAATGATTGACCTATTATTTCTTGTTCATCATAATCACTACCGGTAACATCCTTTTTCTCAATAGTAACTTTTAATTTATATTTAGTTTCTAAAATAGTTTGAATTTCAATATAATTTTTTCCTGTATAATCATCTAGTTCATATGTTTTTTCACCACTTGATTTATATAATGTTACTTTACTACCAACTTTTACTACTTTACCTTTTGCTGGATTAGTCTTAACAATTCTACCTTTATCTACTTTATCACTACTTACAGATTTTATAGTCATATTTACTTCTAGCCCTAAATCTTCTAATTTTTCTGTAGCTTTACTAACAGTCATTCCTTTAACACTAGGAATAGTAACGGTTTTAACTTTAGTAAATTGTGGAACGATAAAGAAAATGGTCGCAATAATTAAAATAATTCCCCCAAATATACTAGATAAAATAATAATTAGTTTCTTATTTTTCTTATCGACTTTATCTTCATCATCTATTTTTTCAGCAATTTGTTCATCATCTGTTTCATTTTCTAATTCTTCTAATTTTTTGATTCGTTTAGTATTTTCAGTTTCATGTTCTGGATATTTATATACTAAAGGTTCTTCATCGATTCTTTCATCGTCAAGAGCGGTTAATAAATCATCATGCATCTCCTTAACACTATCATAACGATTCTTAGGGTTCTTTGCTGCGGCTTTTAGAATAATATTTTCAATACTCTGTGGAATATTACCATTATCTTCTTTTAAACTTGGTAAAGGATCACGCATATGTTTTAAGGCAATTTCAACTGCATTATCACCTTTAAATGGTAATTTTCCAGTTAACAACTCATAGAAAATAATTCCTAATGAATAAATATCACTTTTGGTTGTAGAACCTTTTCCATTAGCTTGTTCTGGTGGTAAATAATGTACTGAACCCATAACAGAATTTGTTTGTGTAAGTTGTGTTGAATTTAATGCCATAGCAATTCCAAAATCTGTAATCTTTACTTGTCCATCATCTTGAATCATAATATTTTGTGGCTTTAAATCTCTATGTATAATATAAGAATCATGAGCATGAGCCATTCCATCTGTAAGTTGTAACATAATATCAATTGATTCTGATAAAGTTAGATTACCTCTTCTTTTCAATAATTGTTTTAAAGTTTTTCCTTCTACATATTCCATTACGATATAATATAAACCATTATCTTCTCCAACATCATACATTTGAACAATATTAGGATGAGACAGACTGGAAGCAGACAAAGCTTCTCTTTGAAATCTTCTTACAAATTTTTCATCATTTGAAAGATCCCCTCTTAGTACCTTTATAGCCACATTACGATCTAATATTTCATCATAACCAAGGTAAACATTTGCCATTCCACCTTCGCCAATGCTTTTTATGATTTCATATCTATCATTAATTTTTTGCCCCTTTGTTATCATCTATACTTCACCTTCTTTTTCACGAATCAAATATGCTACTGATATATTATCAGTTCCACCTCTATTATTAGCTTTACGAATTAAGCGAATTACTCTTTCTTCAATATCTATATCTTCACTTAATAACACTTTTTCAATTTGTGCTTGATCTAACATGTTGGTAAGTCCATCACTACAAAGCATAATTTCATCAATTTCCATATCACAATCAAATATGTCCACATCGACTGTAGTAGAAGCACCCAAGGCTTTCATTAATACATTTTTTTTCGGATGATCTTTAGCTTCTTCCTTTGTAAGTTCTCCAGCCGACACTAATAAATTAACTAAAGTATGATCATACGTAACCTTATGAAGTGTATCATCTTTCATTACAAATCCCGATGAATCTCCAATATTACCAAATAATAAATAATCTTTTGTTAAAATAGCCATAACCAAAGTTGTTCCCATTCCTTTACTCTCAGGATGGTTTTTTTCATACTGGAATATTAGTGTATTAATTTCATTAACACAATCTCTTATCCAATTCACAGAATCTACTTTACTCATATTTAAGAATGTTTCATTAAAATGTTTTCCTAAATAACTAATAGCGATTGATGAAGCAACTTCTCCTGCTGAATGTCCTCCCATACCATCTGCTACTGCCATTAAATAGTCGTTATTGGCATTTTTAACAATAATAACACTGTCTTCATTGTGATCTCGTACTTTTCCAGCATCTGTAAGATAAAATGATTTCATAAAGCCTCCTCCTTACTTCTGAGTTGTCCACATGCGGCGCTTATTTTACTTCCAAACTCACGTCTGATTGTTACATTAATCTTATTCTTCTTAAGTATATCATAAAATTTCATAATTTGTATAGTTTTACTACGATTAAATCCTAAATTATCTGTAGCATTATATGGTATTAAATTAACATAAGCATTAATTCCTTTAATTAACTTAGATAATTGTTCCGCATGAGTTGTTTGATCATTAATACCATCTAATAAAATATATTCAAAAGTAATCCTACGATTTGTTTTTTGTAAATATTTTTTTAAAGTATTCATTAATTGTTCTAATGGATAAACCTTATTAATAGGCATTAACTTACTTCTTAGTTCGTCATTTGGCGCATGTAAAGAAATAGCCAAATTGACTTGATAAGGAAAATCCATAAATTCTTCTATTTTAGGCACAATTCCACAACTAGAAATAGTAATATGTCTACTTCCGATTTGTAAACCTTTAGGATGATTTATAATTTTAATAAAACGTAAAACATTATCATAATTATCAAAAGGTTCACCAATTCCCATGATTACAACATGACTAATTCTTGCTTTTATATCTTCTTCTACTTGTAATATTTGTAAAACCATTTCCGCTGTTTCTAAATTTCTTACCTTTTTTCTTCTTCCACTTTCACAAAATTTACAGCCCATATTACAGCCAACCTGACTTGAAACACAAATACTATTTCCATAATTATGATTCATTAGTACGGCTTCTATATGTTGTCCATCATTAAGTTTAAATAAATATTTATTAACATCTGTATCTTTTTCTACATTTACCAAAGTTAATTTACTAAGACTATATTCTTGTTTTAAATTATTTAATGTTTCTTTTTTGATATTAGTTATTTCTTCATAACTCGAAACTCTTTTTTCATACAACCAATTAAACAATTGATCTGCATGAAATTTTTTATCGTCATGGCGCAAAAAATACTCTTCCATTTCTTCTATATCCATGTTATAAATACTATTCATTATCTCACATCCATATATTCAATATTATACTAATAATTATTAAAAAAAGATAGTATAATAAATGTTTTATATTTTACTTCTAATAAAAAAGAGTATCCTTACTCTTATTTTAATTTAATTGATTTAAGCATTTTATTAAATCCCTTATTACATTCTTTGGCTTTAGTTTTTGACAAATATTCTGTTTGATTAATTATTTCTATACTATAAAGTTTATTACCATAGTCAATGGCATAATAACTGATGGAAGGAGTAGCTTTACTGGTTGTAAAATAACTCCAATTATTCTTGTTAATTTCTTTTTCCTTTATTTTGCCAACTGTAAAACCATTCTTTTTTAAATTGTCTTTTGTGGTATTTAAAAAGTTTTTATCACTTTTGGATACATTTACACAAACTGTTCCACAAGTACTTTCTTTATAACTCATTCTGTAAATTTTGTCACAACTGTTATCTTCAAATTCATTCATTCCAAGCACCACATCATAGCTTAGTTTATCAATTTTATCTATATGTCTTTTACTTCTATAAAAAAGAAGAAAACCTCCTACTAATACAATCACAAAGATTATAAAAATTATAATAGTTTTTCTAGTACGATGAACTTGAAAAGAATAACTGAAATATTTATTAGACATATTATCAACTCCAATTTATATGATATTATTAATCGTCTCGCTTACCAAATAATTCTAATAATCTAATAAAGATATTTATAAAATCTAAATATAGTTGGAAAGCACCATACACAGCTGCTTTATCCTCATCCATTACATTTACTAAATATTTAATATTATTCATATCATAAATAACATAGCCTAAAAATACTACAATACATAATATTGATAATCCTAATTCTAAACTACTACTTCTAAATATAAATATATTTAATAAGGATACTATTAAAGATGCTATAAGCATAACAAAAAGTATTGTTCCTATTTTGGTAATATCCTTTTTAGTTTTATAACCATATAACGCTAAAGCACCAAAAAGTACCGCTGTTACTAAGAAGACCATAATTATAGATTTCATTTCATATGTCAAGAAGATAGTACTAAAAGTAATTCCTGTTACTATAGAGTATAATATATAAAATAGTTTCGTCATGAAAGGACTTAATTTTTTAATGAATAATCCCATGGCAAAAGCAATAACTAATTCTATAACTATAATAGGTATTACTCCTATTGCTAATACTTGCATCAATAGCACTTGATTTAAAGATAAACAATATCCTGATATAAATGTAATTAATAGGCCAATAAATAGCCAACTAAACATCTTTGAATAAATTCTATTTTCCATTTTATCACCTCATTTTTATTTTAACATATTAAATCTAATTCCACAAATCATCATTATATTCTTTATTTAAAACTAATTCTTTAATAGCTTCTTTTACACTAGGTAAATCTTCTCGATAAGTTACACCATGCCATGTTGCTGTGGTTCTTAATACATCAACAGTAGCATAATTTTCTTCAATACTATCAAACAATACATCAGGAATTAAAAATTCACAATCAGATATATTATCTTGGCTATTTTCTAAGAATTTTGGAAAGGCTTTTTCAAGATAATCAAATATGGATGGATCAAACAAAATCATATTTAAGGAAACTAAACTATCATCAGAAACCTCAAAAGCAGGACTTCCATCAAGTGGAGTCGCGATAATTTTACTACCAATTTTTTCAACACTACTTTCTGTTAATTTAGTTAATTTATTATCAGAAACTTCACAAATTGCTCGTTTAACTGCCCCTTTATCAGTAAGAGTATTTTTAACTAAATAACCTACCAAACCATAATGATGTTTTTCCTCTTCATGTTCTTTACTTAGAAACTCATAAGCTTTTAAATAAGCATCTCTTCCATAAAAATCATCAGCATTAATTATTGCAAAAGGTTCAGCTACTTTATCTTTACAGCAAAGTATAGCATGAGCAGTTCCAAGTGGTTTTTGTCTTGCTTTTAATTCGGCATATTCATCGGGTAAATTATCATTTTTTTGAAAACTGTATTCTACTTTTACATATGGTTCTATACGCTTTCCTATAGTATCTTTAAATACTTGATAATTATCTTCTTTAATTAAAAATACAACCTTATTAAATCCTACTTTTACCGCATCGTAAATAGCGTAATCAATAATAAATTCTCCACTAGGTCCAACTGGCTCAATTTGTTTTAGGCCACCAAATCTACTTCCCATTCCCCCAGCTAAAATTACTAATGTAATATCTTTTTTCATTTTAAACAACTCCTTCTAATTTAGTATGTATTTTTTCTTCTAATCTATGAAGCGCAACTGACAAATCAGTTTTAGTACTAACAACAATGTTATTCCAAATAATTTGATCATTGTATTCGCCACCATTTTCTTTCTTTTGAATTGAAACAAAGTATTCGTTTTCTGTTGGATGATAACTAATAAATAAAGCAAAATCTTCTGAAATTTGATTATAAACAGTTGCGTAATCTCTTAACGATTCAAGTTGTTCTATCTCTAATTGTATAATATCTGTATAATTTTCATCATTTTCTTTCAAACTTAGTACTCCCACTAAATTATTATTTTCATCTCTTTTAATAAATAAATTATATCCTTCTTTTAGTTTGTTTTCCATAATACCTCCTTTTCTATACTTTTGTTAATTTCTTATGATTTTTCATTAATTTTTTTATACCATGAGGATGTTTAAAAGCAACACTTACCAAAGTATTAGTAACTTCTACTACTCGACCAGTTCCAAATGTTTCATGATATACATAATCACCTACTTGATAATCTATCTCTTCATCTCTAAACACTTCTGTTTTATCTAATTTTATCTCTTTTTCTTCTATGTTAGTATTACTATTTATTAATTCTTTATCTATTTCACTAATAAATCTACTTGGATGGTTAATTTGATCCTTACCAAATAAAGTTCTTCTTTTAGCATTAACTAAATATAGACATTCCTTAGCTCTAGTAATAGCAACATAACAAAGTCTTCTTTCTTCTTCTAATTCACTTTCTTCCATTAATGAATTTATATGTGGAAAAATTCCTTCTTCCATTCCAACTACAAATACATGATCAAATTCTAATCCTTTAACAGAATGAACTGTCATTAAACTGATGCGATTAGTATCATCTTTATATTCTTCAACATCACTAATTAAACTAATTTCTAATAAAAAGTCCTCTAATGAAATTAAACCTTCTCTTTCTTCAAAAGATTTAGTAATTGATTTAAATTCTTCTAAGTTTTCTAATCTTATTTCACTATCTAAAGTATTTTCTGATTCTAACTCTTGTCGTAAACCTGTCGCATCTAATACTTTATCAATTAATTCTGTTAGGGTTAATTCTTGAGATAAAACTTTTAATTTTTCTATGGTTTCTTTAAATGCCAATTCTTTACCTGATGATATAACTTCATAAATACTTTTATTTTCTAAATCTGCTTTTGTAGTTAAATTTTCTATAGTCTTTAGACCAATTCCTCTTTTAGGAGTATTTATAATTCGAACTAAACTAACATTATCTTTACTATTATGGATAAGTCTTAAATAAGCAATTAAATCTTTTATTTCCTTACGACTATAGAAATAAAAACTACCAACTACTCGATAAGGTAAATTTTCCTTTAGTAATTCTTCTTCTAAAATACGAGATTGAGCATTAGTTCTATATAAAATCGCCATATCCTGATAAGATAGATTTTTGTTACTTAATTCTTTTATTTTCCTAATAACATATTGAGCTTCATCTCTTTCATTATATGCACGATAATAATTAATTTTTTCCCCTTCCTTATTGGAAGTCCACAAATTTTTATCTTTCCTTGATTTATTATTTTTAATAACACTATTCGCCGCTTTTAAAATATTTTGCGTTGAACGATAATTTTCTTCTAGTAAAATTATCTTAGCATCTTTATAATCTTTTTCAAAATTTAAAATATTCTTATAATTTGCTCCTCTAAATGAATAAATTGATTGATCATTATCACCAACACAACAAATATTTCTATATTTGGCTCCTATCATTTTTGATATAATATATTGAGCTTCATTTGTGTCTTGATATTCATCAATTAAAATATACTTAAATCTATCTTGATATTTTTCTAAAATTGCAGGATTATCTTTAAATAAAATAATTGGTAGAATTAATAAATCATCAAAATCAACTGAGTTATTTTGTTTTAATTTTTGTTCATATTTCTCATATACTTTTAAAACTACTTTTTCATATTCACTAACTGCGTATTTTTCATAATTATTTGGTAAAATCAATTCATTTTTACAACTACTAATTTTGTTTCTAATAGCTCTAGGATTGTATACTTTAGGATCATAATCTAATTGTTTTAATATTTTCTTTACAACGGTTAAAGAGTCATCACTATCCATGATAACAAAATTACGATCATATCCCAAAGCTTCACAATTTTCTCTAAGTATTTTAAGTCCAAAACTATGAAAAGTTGATACCTGAATATTTTTAGAATCAATTCCAACTAATAAATCTAATCTTTCCTTCATTTCTTGGGCTGCTTTATTAGTAAATGTAATAGCCAAAATATTATAAGGACTTACATTTAAATCTTTTATTAAATATGCTATCTTTGTTGTTAAAACGCGTGTTTTACCACTACCAGCTCCTGCTAAAATTAGAAGAGGTCCTTGATTATATAAAACTGCTTCCTTTTGAAATTCATTGAGATTACTTATGTCCATATCCTAACCTACTTCCTATAATAATTATAACCTATTTTTAATTAAAAGACAAAGAAAAAAAGTGTCAAAGACACTTATATATTTAATAACTCATCTAATTTAGTTCTATTATTACTATCATAAGAAATTGTTGATTCTACAACCTCTTCTACTGGTTCTTCATCAAACTCTTCTACTGTAACTGTATTATCATTATGATGCGTATTAAAATTATTTTCATTTTTTAGAATATCTAAGACCTTTTTATAATCCTCTAAAGTAAACATACTTTCATATTGTTGAATTAAATCCTGTCTATCGTTAATAGAGTCTACTTCTTTTACTGGAATAATTTCTGGAGCTTTCTTAGATAAACTACCTTTTACAATATTAGGTACTACAATTGGTACAATATCTAATTTTTTCTTAGTATTTCCTTTTACAACATTAGGTACTTTAATCTCTATAATATTAGGATTAATTTTCTTTACTGGTACTTCTACATATTTAGTTACAACAGCAGCATCTTTATCTTTTTGGGTTGATCTTATAATCTTATAAATGATTAAAAAGATAATCCAGGTAATAAAAATAATACTTGTTAAACTAATTAAAGCAGCGATATTTTTATTTCCATAAATGGCCGCTTGACTGAAAATATCTAATTTCTTTTTACTAATTATACTTAAAATTAATATAAGTAAATAATGAATTATACAGTAAATAATGGTATTAAGTACTTTTAGTAATTTATCTTCTTTAAAATTAAATATAGTCACCCATAAAATAATATTTGTAGCAATAATTGCCGCTAAATAGATAGCAACATTTGGAAAATAAAAGACAATAAAGAAATTATTCATCATGTATTCAAACATTTCTTTTAATGAGTCATTATATTGTAAAAACATAACTAGCATTAATACTATATATATACCTAAAAATAATAATTTAGTTATTTTAGCATTTTTCTTATTAACTGTTAAAAGTATGAACGCTAAAAATATTAATATTCCTATTGTCGCAATTGATATTTTTGAAGATGATGAGACATCAACAAAAATTTTCAATTTTTCATAGAATGACAAATCACTCATCATCTTCAACCCCCTTTTTAATTTTTATTCAATAGAATCTAACTCAGAAATATAAATAGTTTGTGTTTTATTATCATTATTAGTACATGTAACTAATGTTAGAGTTGTTCTATTTTGATTTCTATAAATTGCAATATGTCCGGTTTTATCTGCTTTATAGATATTGACAATTTTATAATTATAAGTTTTATTATTATATTTTACTTTTAATTGATCACCTACAGAAAGCTTATATAAATCATCGAAGAAAGAATTCCAAGCATTTCCAGAGTGACCAGCAATTATTAAATTTCCTTTAGAAACATTTGGATAGTCAGACTCATTTACCACTAAAAGATTTTTATCAACATCATTGAGACTAGAATGTTTTGGATAAAATCCTTTAGAAAAATTAAGTTTTGGAATTTCCAAATAACCAATATATTGATTTGGATCCATACTTTCTTCTGGAATACCTTGATCACTATTATGAATATTTTCTTCTTCTACTTGTGGTGAATTTTCTTCATTCTTGCTGTAAAATACATTATTCATATACTCATATACCATGACTTTTTTAGACATAATATAGTTATATGAAAGAAAGAATCCACCTATTATTATTATAATAGTACCTATACAAGCTACTAAACTAGGTGAGATTCTTTTTTTCTTTTTTTTATTATCCTCGGTTATGTTTATAAACATATCCTACACCAGAAATCATAATAGCTATACCTAATAAATAGAATAAAGTATTATTAGATCCTGTATTTGGAACTTCTACATAACATTCATCACCATCTAAACCACCATTTTCACATGTTTTAGGTACATCTTTAATAGTAATTTGATATGATAAATGTTCATTATCAATAGTGAAAGTTTGACTATCTTCATTTAAGAAATAACCATTTGGTGCTTCTACTTCTTTTACTGTATATGTTCCATCAGCTAAATCTTTTAGAACATATGCTTCATTAGTTGTTGTAAATCTTGCTACTTCTTCACCTTTCTCATTAGTTACTACTATAACAGCATTAGCTAAAGGATACCCAGTAGCACTATCAACTTTCATAATAGTTACCACTCTATCTTTTGGTACATTATAGAATTTAACTTGAACTGTTTTTGTAGTATCACTTAAAGTAAAGGTTTCTTTTTCTGTACTTAGTTCATATCCATTTGGTGCTTGTACTTCTTCTACTGTATATGTTCCATTAGAAAGTCCTGTTATTGTATTTCCATTGACAGAAGAAGTAAATTTCTTAATCTCGTTACCATTAGCATCTTTAATAACTAAAGTTGCTCCAGCAATTGGATTATTTGTATTTTTATCTAATTTAACAATTGAAACAACTGATGCTTTAGCTTTATTGTAAAATTTAACTTCTGCACTTCTAACTGTATCTGTAATAGTAAATGATTGTTTTTCAGTGCTTAATTCATATCCATTTGGTGCTTGTACTTCTTCTACTGTATATGTTCCATTAGCAAGATTATTAATTTGATAAACTTCTGAACTTGAAGTAAATCTTGCTACTTCAGCTCCGCTAGCATTTTTTACTACTAAAACTGCTCCAGATACTGCTGTATTTGTATCTTTATCTAATTTTAAAATTTTAACAACTGCAGGTGTTGGTTCTGGCGTTGGTGTTGGTTCTGGCGTTGGTGCAGGTTCTGCTACTGGTGCTGGCTCTGGTGTTTTTGGTCTAGTAGCTTTTACACTGACAGTATCAGATAATGATTTATCTTCTTTTTGCAATACTACAATTGGTTGAACACTACTATCTTTAGGTTCATATTTATAAGCTTTCTTAACTGAACCAGAAGCTGTTATTTTTACCTTAGCAGTTACAGTTTTTCCTTCTTTTATACTACTAACTGGAATACCAATTTTAAATTTCTCACTAGCTGTAAATGATGATTGAGCTTTACCATGAACATCAACGATTACTGTACCACTTGGAGCATCAACAATAGAAACTTTATATTTACCGTCAATATTTTTTGCATTAGCATCAATAGCATTAGAAACATACCATTGTCCATCAGAAGTTAATGACGTTTTATTATTACTAACTGATGCTTTTAATGAAGGATTTGCATACCCTTTATTTTTAGCAGTTTTTGCATCACTAACTAATTGTTTAATATATTTTCTCAAACCATTGTTATCTTTACCAGTAGATCTAAAAGCTTTAGATAAGTTTGAAGATCCTGTAGTATCATCTAAATACCACCATACTGCTGCTTGAGTAATATAAATGTCTTTCTTTTTAGTTCCTGTAAATGATTTATGAGGATATCCATTTTCTAGTATATAGGCTACCCCTGCATTCATCTCTCCTTGTAAATACTCTGTGATGTTTGAAGCTGTTGCTTTATGTAAATTTAAACAATAAGCATATCCACCACCATTTAATGGTTTAATGTGGAATTTAACTCCAGCTACATATCCTGGCAACCATGTTGCCGTTCCAATAGATACAGTTTTTGATGCTGCATCTACATTTTGTAAGTTACTAAATATAACTACTGCTGCTAAAACAATAGATGAAATGATTTTACTTATTTTTGAAAACTTTTTTTTCATAAAATTTCCCCCTCCAAATTTGTGGCTATATTATAACACAGATTTATAATTTTTGCAAGTCTCATTTTTAAACAAATATATCCATATGTCTTTCTATTATATATTTTTTTGAAATAATTGCAATAAAATATTCAAAAAAAATGTCTATTTATAGATATTTTATTAAAAAAGTTAACTAATTATTTTTATTTTTAATAGTAAAATTGATTAACACCCTCTACTAAATAAACATATAATACTTTGATTGAAAGGAGAGAATATGAAAAAAATTATTATTTATTTAATCAGTGGGGTTATTATCTTATCTCTAGCATTTTTAGTTCTATTTGACTTCAATAAAGCACAAGACTCTAAATCTACAAATTTAGAAAAAGTAACCTTAGCCGAAGTAGCGCATACCATTTTTTATGCACCACAGTATGTAGCTATTGAAAAAGGTTATTTTGAAGAATATGGCATTGATATTAATTTAATTCTTACTTCAGGGGCTGATAAAGTTACTGCTGCTGTCTTATCTGGTGATGCTGATATTGGTTTCTGTGGAAGTGAAGCAACTATTTATGTCTATAATGGTGGCGAAAAAGATTATCTTAAAACTTTTGCTCAACTTACACAAAAAGATGGTACATTCTTAGTATCCAGAGAAAAAATAGAAAATTTCACCTTAGATGATTTAAAAGGTAAAACTATCATTGGAGGTAGAGCTGGTGGAATGCCAGAAATGACATTTGAATATGCCTTAAGACAAAATGGAATTAATCCTAAAACAGATGTTAATATTGATACATCAGTAGCATTTGCCGCTATGAGTGGTGCATTTATTGGTGGTCAAGGAGACTTTGTTACACTATTCGAAGATAGTGTAATGATAATAACTCCCCTTTTTAATAAATTTATTAATATATTTTCTATTTAATCCACATATATAAAGTTAATCTAAAAATACACTTCCAGATGGAAGTGTATTCTATAAATCTTTTTTTCAATATTTACTTTTTAGTTTCTTTATAATAACCCTTTCGACAAATTAATTTATCTGTAGTAGCTAATACACCAGGTAATAAAAATAATATTAATACTACTGCTGCAAATGTACCTTGTGAAATAGTTTCACATATTTTAGCAGCAATTGCTGAGGCAAAATTTGCTACTACTAATGTAACAATAATTAAAATCGTTGAAGAACTAATAATAGTATGAATAGACCTATTATATGCATTAATTATAGAGTCTTTAATCCCCATTGTTAATCGAGATTCTCGATAGTAAGATGTATAGACGATGGCATAATCTATGGTTGCTCCCATAAGTATTGCCTGAACAATCAATAAAGATATAAAATATACTGAACCACCTGTTAATGAAATAGCACTCATAGTAATATACACAGCTGTTTGGATAATCAACACTAAAACAAATGGAATAATTAAATCTTTAAATGTTATTGCCACTACAATAAATATAAAAATCATTGTTAATATAGTAATTTTATTTAATTCGTTATTAAATGTTTTACTCATTTCAACTGCCATAGGAGAATTTCCTACTACATAAACATCATCATTTTTGTCAACTTTATTTTTTATTCTATTTACAAACTTATAGGTATCTTTATCTTCAAAAGCATATTTTGTATTAAGAACCACTCTTGAATACTTATCTGAAACAATCAATTTTTTAGATTTATCAACTGTTTTTTTAGCACTCCTTATAGTTGCTCTTTTTTTATTACTTATAAAGTCATCAAATCTATTATCAGTTATAATATCTGAATTTAAATAATTTACAACTTCTTCAATAGTCATTTTCCATGATTCATTATATTCTTTATTACTACCATAATACATATAAACTAAATCTAATAAAGATTTATCTAAGTTATTACTTAAAATACTTAAGATTCCAAAAGCCTCTGTTGATGTATATTTAACTTCTCTCATAGAGTTTTCCATCAAAGAACTAATTGTCGTTAATTTTAGCCTCTTTGCCTCATCAAAACTTGCAGCATATTCCTTATTATTCATAACATCTTTAACAATAAAATCTACATAATTAGATAATGAAATAGCTTGATTAGATTGAATATATTTGGAATTATATAAACTAAATAATAATTTCATTATATCATTATCAATACCTAGTAGTGAACTTAATTGTGAAGATGTATATTTTTTTTGATTTATAGTCGAATTCATAACTTCATTTACCAAAGACAATTCACTGACTGATGAGATAGATAATTTTCCTTTTAACAATTCATTTTCTTTATTATTCAATATTAAGTTTACAAATTCTAAAGGTGTTAATGTGGTTTGTTGATGATAGTAATCATAAGCACCAAATATCATATTTACTGTTGATATATCAGTTCCTGTTAATTGACTTATCTCTTTATAACTATAAGGCATATTAGTAGTATTTACTACTACAGATGCTAAATTTAATATATCTGCTTTTCCATTTAAATATTGTGCTAATAATGGATCAGATTTATTTTCATATAGAAAATTAATTAAATTTTTAATTGATATCTTTACGTTAGTTAAATCACTAGCATCATGATATCCATAAATGATACTTATAACGCTTTTACTTATATTGGGATTTAATCCTGATAAAGCGTCTGATAAGTTACTCATATTATATTGTGTAGTAGCATTAGCCATGATATATTGAGCAACTTTTAACTCTGCTATTATATCAGATAATTCTTCATTGGATGATATTATATCTAATACTTTATTTACAAAATCTTCAGGAGTCAAATAATCATCAAGAATATATTTATCTAATAATGGTTGTACTGTTGGATCTATCTCAAACATTGAATATAACAATGATTTTGGTAATGATGTTTTATAATAAGTAGTTAATTTTGGAATATTCGTTAAAAGTTTTTGCATCTTAGGATCACTAAAATAAGATTGATAAGTCGGATTTTTCGCAATTTCTTGGGCAGTATTAGCAAAATCATTTAAAGTTAATAAAGTTTCTGAATAATATCCTTTATAGCAATAATATAACAGTGCTATAGAGTCATCATCTAAACTAATCCCTAAATTATCAAGGGTCTTTTTCATAGTATCCTTATCTAATTCAACATTTATAGTTTGATTATTACTTAAGGTTTGTAAAATGGTTAATTTTTGAATGGATTTATCATCAAACATATTTTTATAAGCTGCATTACTAGACATTTCTAGAGCAAAGGTAGAAAATTCATTTAATGTCAATTTAGTATTACTTTCTATTGTGGTTCTATAAAATAAGAATAATTGTTCTATTAAATCTTTATCTATACCAAAAATATTAGCTAGTTCCCAAGAAGTCATTTTTTTATTTATTTTAGAAAAATCAGTAAAACTTTGTAATTGTTTTAACTTAGAAATCGTTTTTTTATCTAATCTTGCTGAATATTTGGAATCATTAGCTACATCATTAAGCATAAAATTTACAAATTCTTTAATTGTCATAGTAGTATTTAAATTTTTACTGTTATAGTAAATTAAAATATTTTTAGCATCATCTTCATTCATACCTAAAATTTGGGCAATTTCTTGAGTAGTTCTTGGTTTAGTTATTAAAGATGCAGAAGTAAAGTTTTCCAGTAACTCTAAATTATCTTTTGTTTCCTGATTTAAAGAATTATTAAACTTATTATTAGTATAAATATCTGATTTAATAAATGAAATAAACTCATTTAAAGTCATTTTATTACTTTTATCTTGATTATAATAGTTATAGTAAATAAGTTTAATTAAGTAATCATCTATTTCTACATTTTGTCCTAAATCTTTAAATTTCTTATTTAACTCATCATAAGCTAATTTTTCATTGATTGTATTAGAATAACACAATACTTGATCTATTTTTTGATCTTTTTCTAATTCTTTACAATATTTAGAAATTATATCTTCATATTTATTATTATATACAATAGCTATTTGGTTTGTAGCTGGGAAAACTTTACCTACTTTATCTTGTTCAGAACCAGTATATAAAATACCAATATTTCCTTTTAGTAAATAAGCCGCTATAAATAGAACTAATAATAATGCAGACTGAACAAATCTAGTTTTATAGATGAATTTACCTAATTTAGTTAAATTAAATTTAGGAGCTTTTTTCTTAGTTTTTGCTATTAAATCATCAAAAATTAAAAGTAAAGCTGGTAAACAGAAAAATATACTTACAAGACTTAATAAAACCCCTTTAGCAAGAACAAAACCTAAATCTTTACCAATTGTAAAACTCATAAATACAAGAGCAATTAATCCTACAATTGTTGTAACAGAACTACTAGATATAGATTTAAAGGATTGATATAGAGCTTCTTTCATAGCTTCTATTTTATTAGAATGATTTTCTTTTTCCTGTTTATATCTATTTGATAACATAATAGAATAATCCATAGATAACGCCAACTGTAGAATAGCTACAATAGAATTTGTTATTGAAGAAACGCTATCAAACATAATATTAGTACCCTTATTAATAAAGATTGCTATTCCAATTGAAATTAAATATAGCCAGGGTTCAACATAAGATTCACTTAATATTATTAGTATAATCATTGCAAACGTAATAGCAAGCACAACAATCCACAATTGTAATATAGGTTTGTTTTCATCATAAATTGAACCACTCATTCCTGCGGTCTTAAAATGATTTTTAACATCATTGTAAACATTTGTTGCAGTTTGTGATTGTGCATAATCATCTACATTCAAAACATATAAAGTATAATTCTTTTGATTATATTGCTTCGTATCTGCATAATCAACAGAACTTACTCCATTAATATTTTTTAATTTCTTTAGGATATCTTTTTTTTCATTACTAGAGAGTCCTTTAAACATAACATTCAATATAGAAGAATCTTGTTCAATAAATTCTTTTTCCATAATATCTTTACCAATTTTGGTTTCAGATGTCGCTGGTAAATATTTCATAATATCTTCATTGATATCAACCTTGGTTGAAAAATATAAACCCACTGCTGCTAAAATAATAAATAATGATAAAAAGAAATATCGTCCTTTCACTATAAAATCTGTGATTTTTTTCATAATTTTCCTTCCTTTCAAGTGCATAAGCTCTACTATATCACCTATCATTTTATTCGTAAATATCAAAAATATTGTTTGTGTCAAAATTTCTACATTTTTTTGAATTTTATCAAAATTATGATATACTACTTCTTAGATGGGAGTTGATTATATGAAAGTAAAAGGGATAAATTCTTCTTCTAGAAAGACTAAAGAAAAAATTAGACACGCTTTTGCAGAACTTCTTTCGGAGAAGAAAAGTTTGAACAAATTGACGGTGACAGATTTAGTTATGAAGGCAGATATAACAAGAAGTGCCTTCTATACACATTATGACAATATCTATGAAATTGCCAAAGAATTTCAAGAAGAAAGTCTTGCTATTTTTGTTGAAAACATGAAAAAGGTACAATCTATTGCGGATATAAACCTTTATTTCGATGAGATTAAGAACTATTTAGAAGCTAATGAAGAAATTTATACAATGATTTTATCTAGTAAAGATCCCCTTCTTTTTATAGAGTCTTTTAGTGAAATTATCTCGAAAAATTTATATAACCTATTAAAACAAAAAAAAATTACCAACCTAGAATTTCATATTCCTTTTTTTGTAGATGGTTGTATGCATCTAATAATTAAACATTATCGAAAAGAAGTTCCATATTCTCTTGATGAAATTATAAATTATATGAAATTAATGTTTAAACGATTATTTTTGTAGTAAATTTGTATCATTAAAGAAAAAGAAACTATGTATTAGTCTCTTTTTATATTATCCCATTACTTCTCCACCATTATTGTGTATAACCTGACCTGTCATATAACTAGAATCATCTGATGCTAAAAACACAAATGTTGGAGCTAATTCATATGGCATAGCACCTCTTGCCATCGCAGCATTTGATCCCAATGAAGGAATCTTTTCTTTTACCCAACAAGCTGGTTGTAAAGGTGTCCAGAAAAAGCCTGGAGCTATAGCATTTACACGAATATTTTTTAAAGCTAAATTTCTGGCCAAAGCTCTAGTAAAGCCCACAATAGCACCTTTTGTTGTAACATAATCTATTAATTGTGGATCACCATAGAAGGCTGTTACTGAACTCAAATTAATAATTGATGCCCCTGATTTTAAATATGGTAACGCTGCTTTAGTTAAATAAAACATTCCATAAACATTGACTTTCATCGTCCAATCAAATTGTTCATCACTAATGGATGCAAGTTCATCTTGCTGATATTGTACTCCAGCATTATTTACTAAAATATCTATTTTTCCAAAAGTATTTAAAGTAGTATCAACAATTTGTTTACAAAATTTCTTATCCGAAATATCCCCTGACATTATAATACATTCTCCACCAAGTTTCTCAATATACTGTTTAGTATATTGAGCATCCCTATGTTCATTATAATATGGGATTACAAGCTTAGCTCCTTCTTTAGCAAAAGCAACAGCGGCAGCTCTACCTAAACCACTATCTCCTCCTGTAATAATTGCTACCTTATTTTTAAGTTTTCCACTTCCAACATAATTAGGATTATCAAAAATAGGTAAAGGGTTCATTAAATATTCCATACCTGGTTGAGTATTTTGAGATTGTTCTGGCGCTAGAATCTTATATTCTGTACTTCTAAGTCCATTTGGATAAAAGTATCGATAATATTGATTTCCATATTGATAATCAAAATTCATTATTTTTCCTCCTCAACTAAATATAGTATATGAGAAGACTTAAAAATGGGAACATTTAGACTAAATTTTAATCAATTATAAATAACAATTAACCTGGTAGTAAACTGTATATCTTTTTGTACCTTTAGTATCATATCCTCTTTTAAACTCATAAATATTTTTTAAATAAGAACCTAATAATGGCTTTTTATAACTTTCTCCATAAGATAAAAAGATATCTAATCTTACTCTATTCTTATCATTATTAATCTTCGAAACTTTCATATACTTAAGTATCAAACTAATTATTTTATTTATTGTAGATTGCGAATTAACTTTTAACTTTACAATAGTTGCAAACTCTTTAGTTATATTGTCTACTTTGTCTATCTTTTCCTGTGAATTTTTAAGTTCATTAATCTCTTTAGTAAGTTTATTTATATTGTCATTAAACGTATTATTTTTTATCATAAACTCATCATTAGATAAACTACCTTGAATATTAAGTTCTAATATTTTATCTTTTTTTATATAAAGTTTGTCTAACTCTTTTTTTCTGGTAACAATTTCTTCCTTAAGTTCCTTATCTATTTCTACGCATTTATAACACTTCATAAGAACATCAATAATTTCATCAAAATTAATTGGTAATTTTTCTATTAAATCTTTAAAAATATAATCTAATTCTGATTCTCTAATATTAGGTGAATCACAAGCATTTTTCCCATTTTTGAGATATTCTGCACAAACCCATGTTATATCATCGCTACTTTTTCTAAACTTTCTTCTATAAAAAGCTGTATTATGATCTTTACAATAAATTTTAGCACTATATAAATATCTATTTGTATAAATTTCTTTATCTTGATTTCGACACTTAAACGCTTTTTTTCTTGAAATTAACCGTTTATTAGCTCTTTCCCATAAATCTTCTGAAACTAGTGGGGGAATTTTAGCTTTATCTTCTTGGATAATCCAACGATCCTTTTCAAAATATTTTATTTTCTTAGTCATATAATCTACTACTTCCGACTTTCTTGCACAATAGTAACCTTTATACTTAGGATTTTCAATCATTCTAGAAATTGTTGAAATATACCACTTATGACCTTGATGATTTTTTTTGTTTTCACTATTTAAAATTTTCACAATTTTAGAAAGAGATAATTCTTCTATGGCATAGTATTCATATATTTGCTTAATTAAACTAGCTTCATCAGGAATAATATTCAATATACCTGTATTCTTATCTTTTTTATAACCATAAAGTAAATTGTTTCCAAGTATTTCTCTACGTTCTATAGCTCTATTCATTCCAAATCTAACACGTTCTGATAAACGTCTAATCTCATCTTGAGCCATGGACGCCATTATAGTAAGTCGAAGTTCAGAATCAGGCATAGCTGTATTTATATTGTCATTTACAAATAACACAGCTACTCCATATGATAAAAGTTCTCTAGTATATTTAATACTATCAAGAGTATTTCTAGAAAATCTAGAAATTTCTTTTGTAATAATTAAATCAAAATTACCCTGTCTAGCATCTTCAATCATCTTCATAAAATTATCTCTTTTTACATCACTAGTACCAGTTATTCCATCATCTACATATCCTGTTATATAAGTCCACTGGGGATTTTTCTTTATATACTCCTCAAAATGTTCTACTTGATTTTGAAGAGATTTTTTTTGCTCATGAGAATCAGTTGATACTCTGGCATAATCAGTAACTTTAAGTTTTATATTAGTAAGTGATATTCCCATATTAAGTTTTTTTCTAACATCATATAAATCCAAATTATATCCTCCTAATGTTATGTAATTCTTTTAAGATATGTTCTTCTGTATATTTGAACATTTTTATTATATTTTTTGGTCATAAAATAGTTGTTTATTAAAAAAAGAGCTACTTCTAATACTACTTTACTTCTGCAATTTTAGTAAAATCATTAAAATTCATGTAAATTCTCCTCTATTTTAAGTTATGAAACAAGTAATAAAATAATACTTTAAGAAAAAATTTAACTTTGCAAACATTTTTCTAAAAAAAAGAGTCTAATGAAATTTTTTCACTTCATTAGAACTCATTTAATTTATATTATTTAAGATTATCTTGCCTTTGCTCCATCGTTACCATATTGTGTACTATATTTATAAGATTTTTCAATAAAGCCAATTAAATTTTCAATTTCTTCACCAAATTGCGGTCCTTCATAAAAACTTCCGTCTTTATGTTCATTTATTGTTTGTTTTCCTACTTGTGCACTATACAAATCATACATTTCTTTTAACTCATCATATTCAACTGTATTATCATATTGGAAGTCAGGGTTTGTTCTTCTTTCTTGCCAAATATAAAATGGAATACTTACACTCTTACAAAGAATTTTCTTTTTTATTTCAGACATATCGCCTTTTGGATCATGATATTCTGCTATTCCAGTACGATAACCTATTTCTTGCCACATATTATATAGTTCAGGAATATCTTGTAATACTTTCGCTATTCCTGAACCTCTTAAATTAATCATTTCCTTTAATTCATCATGTGCTTTTTTTACATGTTCATCAAACTTAAAAATTTCATGATGTGTATATAAAGAGTTTGTGCCATTATCATTTTTCTTTTCTGGATAACCATTTTCCTGATAATACTGATTCTTGTATGATAATAACTTTCCTAATTCTACTTCACAATCCATTATTTCATAAAAATTAGGATCTGTATTTGGATTACTTCTTATCCAATCATTAATGCCTTTCATTCTTTCTGATAATTTGTCCGCCATAACATCAAGTGTTTGTTTTTCCATAAAACTTAAAGCCTCCCTTTAATAATATTTAACTGTATTATACTATTTAATTTTTTTTTGTCAAATTTATGCTTTACAAATATAATTTATTAATCACGATTTTTATAGAAATTATTCGAACAATATTATCCCATTACTTCCCAACCATTATTGTGAATAACTTGACCTGTCATATAACTAGAATCATCTTCATAAAATTATCTCTTTTTACATCACTAGTACCAGTTATTCCATCATCTACATATTCTGTTATATAAGTCCACTAATGATTTTTCTTTATATACTCCTAATGTTATTGAATTCTTTTAAGATATGTTCTTCTGTATATTTGAACATTTTATATGATATTTTTTGTTCATCAAATAGTTGTTTGTTTAAAAAAAGAGCTACTTCTAATACTATTTCTGTATCATTAAATTTTATATTTTCCTCTTTCATAATATTTTTCATCATGAAGTCTCCTTTAATTAACATTATGAAATCTAAAATAAAATAACACTAAATAAAAAATAACTTTGTATTTAAAAACAAGCTTAACAGCTTGTTTTATAAACTATTTTATAATGGATTCTAATGCCAGAGTAATCATACTATTTAAACTTTTTTCTCTTTCTTCGCCACTTAAAACAATCTTACTATATTTTGAATCTACCGCTGTTAAAATACAAGCAGCTTCTTTTTCAAAATGATTTGCTATATGAAATAAACCAAAAGCTTCCATTTCTTCTGCTACTATATCTAAATCTTTAGGTACTCTAGCTAACACTCTATCATAGTCAATATATGGACCAAATACATCCATAGTAGTTATATCTCCAACATGAAGTTTATAGTTTAATTCTTCAGCTGTTTCTATAATAGTATTATTTAAAGAATTTGAAGGATAAGTAATATGTTCTTTATAATCGTTAAAAGTATAAGCAAAATTTGATTCTGAGTAAGAACTATTTGCTAAAATAAGATCAGGTACTTTTACAGTTGGTTTTAATGAGCCACATGTTCCTATTCTTATTATTTTTTCAACATTGAAGTAATGAAATAACTCAAAAGCATAAATTCCCATACTTGGCATTCCCATTCCTGATGCCATAACAGTTACTCTTACTCCTTTATAAAAACCTGTGTACCCTAACATATTTCTTAAATTTGCAACATTTTTATTATCTATTGAAAAATCTTCAACTATAGTATCGTGTAAAAATGTTTCCGCAATATATTTAGCTCTTAATGGATCTCCTGGCATTAATACAAGTGGAGCTATATCACCTGGTTTTGCATTAATATGAATTGGTTCATCGCCCATAAACATTATCTATCGCCTCCTAATTATAATTTTAACAAATTTTTTGAAGTTATAATATGTTTTTTATCTGTTGTATACATTTTTAGACATTTTTATAAACCTAATAATATTAGTGACTTCTTATTGTTGCATTAAGAGAACCTAATGCTACAGAAGTAGAACAACAAGGTTATGGTCATGTTGTCGCTAGTGTTGGACAACTAGGTGGTGTAGTTCCATATACATCATATTCAGCAAGAATTAGTTATTTAGACAATCATAAAGAATTAATAACTAATTTCGAAAAAGCTATCCAAAAAGGACTAGATTATGTAAAAAATCATTCTGATAAAGAAGTAGCAAAAACTATTTTAAAACAATTTCCAGATACATCTTTAAATGATTTAACTAGTGCAGTTAAAAGATATAGAGAAAATGATACTTGGCCTGATACAACAAAATTCAGTGAAGAATCATTTAATCATTTACAAGATATAATGATTGATAGTGGTGACTTAACTAAAAAAGTTGATTATAGTAAGTTGATCTATAATGAAAAATAAAATTTTAAGTATTCAGCATTTGAAAAAAAGCTACCATGATAAAAAAAGTGAAATTAAAGCTTTAGAAGATATAACATTTGATGTTTATGATAAAGAATTTATTTCAATAGTAGGACCCAGTGGATGTGGAAAGTCAACAATACTTTCCATTCTTTCTATGTTAGAAAAAAAATCTGGGGGAATGTTCCACTTAAAAGAAAATATTACTATCGGTTATATGTTACAACAAGATTCCCTATTCTTTTGGAGAACTATTTTAGATAATTGTTTAATTGGTTTAGAAGTAACTAAGAAATTAAATGATGAAAGTAAACAATATGTATTAGATTTACTAAAAACTTATGGATTATATGAATTTAAAGATAAATATCCAGCTAGTCTATCTGGAGGTATGAGACAAAGAGTTGGATGAATGTTTTAAAGACACTTATAACTATTTTTATTCAAAATTCCATTTTATTTGGATATTTCTTGTATTAGTTTCTTTATTTATTTTTCCGATATAAATTTTATCTATAAATTCATCAACAATAACACGATTTAATTTATTAAGAGTTTTATATTTACTAAATAATTTATTATTATTTAAAGATGATTCTTGTTTTAAAGTGTAAAAATTAATATCATTATTTATTTGTATTATTTGTTTTTTGTAAATATCTTCATTCTTATTATAGTCATCCAATAAATCTTTAAATTGTTCAGAATTAATTAATCCATTTACTTTATCTTCATAAAGACTTTTTAGATAATTTTTATTTTTAGATAAATTACTTTCAAGCTCTAGCTTTTCTTTTTCTAAAGATTTTATTTTATCAGCAAAACGAGATATATTCTTATTACTTTCTTCTTGCCTTAAAATCTCTTCATCATAGAACTTTTTAATTTTTTCATTAATAGCATTTAAAACAATATCTTCTAAAGTATCATATCTCATAGATGCTTTATTGATACAATCATCGTAGCCATCACGATTATTAGAACAAACTAAATATTCGTGTCTTGGTGAATTCTTTTTTCTTAAATAATGATTACATTCTAAACAAAATACTTTACCTGAAAAGATATGAACCATACCTGTCTTTTTGATAGGTTTAGTTCTTTCTTTCATTTCCATTTGAACTTTATTAAAGGTTTCTTCATCAATAATAGCTTCGTGCATATTTTCTTTTTTAATCCATAGACTTTTATCTTTACTTATAATTTTATGATTTTTATAACTAACTGTTGTTCTTTTACCTTGTATTAAATGACCTAAATATAATTCATTTGTTAAAATTGTTTTAATAGCATTTGCACTCCATTTTATTTGCTCTCTAGGTCTATTGCTAATTACATTTAATTTAATTCCCTTTTGATATTTATAAAGTGATGGGCAAGGTATATTTTTACTATTTAAATGTTTAGCTATTCCTGTAAAACCAAGACCACTTAAATATAAATCAAAGATATCTTTTACAACTTCACTAGCTACAGGATCAATAACTAATTTATTGTTATCATATTCAGACACTTCATAACCATAGGAAGCAAAGGGAGATATAAATTCGCCTTGTTTCATTTTTGAATGAAAAGCACTTCTTATATTATTTGAAACATCTTCCAAATACCATTCATTTACTAAACCATTTATTTGTCTAGATTTTTTATTACCTGGATTAGAGGTATCAGCATTATCTGATAAACTTATAAATCTTACATTCCATTCAATAAATTTATTATGTAAGTATTTTTCTATAATTTCCATATCTCTTGAAAATCTTGATTGACTCTTACATAATACAATATCAATTTTACCAAGTTCACAATCTCTTATTAGTCTTTCAAATTCAGGTCTATAAGTTCCAGCTCCTGATAAATCTTCATCACAATATTCATCTACTAATACATAATTTGGATGCTTTGCTATTTCATCTAATAATAAATGTTTTTGATTTTTAATACTTTCGCTATCATCTAACTTGTTTTGTTTATCTCTATCTTCATCTGATAGTCGATAATAATTACCAACTCTTAATAGTTTACTTTCACTCTCCATTTCATTCATAACTATTACCTCCATTCTTAAGGCAATAATTATTAATTAAGTTAAACTTATAACCGATATAATTATAGCATCTATCCACTATTATTTAAACTCATTTCCATAAACATAATAAAATTAAATAATTTTTTATTAATAATATTTTTTAATTCTTCATCGGTTAGAGTTGGTTCTATTAAATCAATAACATTATATTTCATAGCAAAACCTCCTTACCAAAAGATATGCTTCATTTTTTCTTATATGAGATATCTCTTATTATTTCGTATTTTTAATATTGTTGTAATTTCTATAATTAATGATATTAATTGTTTTACCATCATAATTAGAAATACGAATAGTTTTTTCATAAGTTAAAATAGAATTATCTACTTTTTCCATAGCTTCTTTTTCAGTTGTTTTATAAATAGTAGGTTTCAATATATTTTTTGAACACCTATATATACGAAAATTTTTGGGTATAAAAGATAATCTTTTTCCCTTGATTATAGCTTTAGTAACTCTTTTATTTTTCTTTTGTAAATTTTCAGTTAAATCTAAATCAGTTAAATATGCTGTAAGATATAAACCGATATTTGAAACACCTTTTAAAGATTTAATCTTTGTATAACCTAACCCCCATATTTTAGCTAATTCATCATTCTTAATAAATGGAGCTTTCGTTTTAAAGATGTATAGATTATGTTGATGAAAACTTCCACGAGCTTGACATTCAGTAGCCGAAATATACTCAAAATCATAAGGTAAATTTTTATTTTTTAAATAAGTTTTTAATTTTTGATGAAATTTTCTAACATCTTGATAAAGTTGTTTAGAATTAGTCATATTTTCCTTATAAGTTAAAGTAATGAATAATATTTTTTTATAATCAGTAATATTAGTATTAATAATATCCCTTAAGTTTCTCATCGTTCTTTTAATTGAAGATTTATTGTCTTTTCTAGATTTTGCTTTATGTTCATACCTTTTGACTTCACCTGAACGAATATCAAAATAATTATCTTTATCTATTTTTCTAATTACACCACCAGTATTATTAATCATATACTTAACTTCGGTTAGATTTCCTGTTTCTTTTACGACAACTTGGCTATCAGCATTTAAACATATTTTAGGGTTATCTTTTAATCGTTCTATCTTCATAAAAAATATTAAATGTTTTTGTGTTATAAGATATCAAGTCAAAGCCACCTACGGTGGCAGTGGATCGCACTTGCTTACAGCCGTGCGACCTCACCAACTTATTTATCCTTTCCCATCTTGCTACCAATCACATTACTTATTATTTTTTCTTCATCTTCACTATATTTAATAACCCTAACTCTTGTTAATTCTGGTTTACCATCTTCCCAAAGATAAGCTTCACCTTGTTTATTAATTTCTTTCATTTGAGATTTATAATCTTTAAATAACATCTCTATTTGACTACTACTCATTTGTGAAAATCCAATTATACTTTTAAAATTTAATCTAGCTCCTTGAAATAGTTCTGAATATCCACCCTGGTCAATCACAATAACTTTAATTTTTTTACTAGCTCCCATTCTTAATAAACTAGCAACATTATCTTTTATTTCATTAGCTTTATCTTTCTTTAAGGATGCAAGTAAAGTGCTATATTCATCTATTAGTAGTATGACGGTGCTATAGTTTGAACTATCTTTACCATTTTTAGCTCTTTCATTCATAATTTCATATACTTTATTTATGCCATCAACTGAAGAATTAAAACCATAATAATTAGCTTTATTTTTAAACTCTATGAAATCCTCATTTTTATAATCAGCTACAAAAAGTTCCACTTCTTCATTTTCGTTCAATTCTAAATTCATAGCTGCCTTTACAATTCTACCTTTTGCGTAAAAAGTTTTACCACTTCTTGTACCTCCAACAACTAATTCATGTATAAAATTATCCATAAATTTATCTTCTGTTGATAATCTAAATTCTTTTAATGTGTCAAAGATTTTTGGTACACAATAGATATCTATATATTTATTTTTACCAGGTATTTCTCTCATACCATATATGTTTATATCATAAGCTCTTTCTAATTCGTCAGTAAATTCCTCAAACTTTGATTTTGGTATATTTTTACTTATAAATCTATAAACAACACCATTTTCTTTATCAGGGTCATTATATGTTTCTTTTAATTTTGGTATTTCACTATTTCTATTTTTTAATCCTATATCCAACATAATTTTTTCCTCCTTCTTTGTATTAATTGGATTTTTTAACTTAACAATTAAAGCAATCAATATTGCTGTTAGTGATACAGTTATACCTGTGTTGTATACATAGTAAGAGAATGATTTAATTTGAATATTTGCTAACGTATAAAGATATTCTTTTAAGTGCCACATTAATTGAGCCAACACTATATATAGCTCTACTATAATTATTTTAAATACATTAATTTTACTTAATATTTTTTTAAACATAATACATTTCTCCTTTACCTTTTTCCCTATCTAGAGGGAAGAGAGAAAAATCTCTCTTAATTTTTTAATTCTACGATGCTTGTAGCTGTTGCTGTGAAATTTAATTGATTGTTCATTAAGTATGGTTTTATAACTAAACCTGTAAGTGATACATACACAACATCTTTACCATCTAAACTAATTAATTGTTTGCCAGGAATTTTAACATTGATATGAAGCATTTTACGGTCTATGCAAACTATATCGTAGGTATATATTGTCTCATCAGTTTTAACACCATCTTTGTAGACAGCTTTTTCTACAACATCTACACATACTAGATTTTCACCAATTGTAGCTTTAGCATCAATTACTAAATCTCTTATGTTCATAGTCTTTTCACCTCCTGACTAACATTTTAAGCCCAAGTTATAATATTTATCGGGCATTTTATGCCACAAAAAAAGCACATCCATTTTTGGATGCGCATTGCATACAATACAACCATTATTTCATATAATCTTCATAACTTATTATTCTTTGAAGTCCTATTTCCCTATTAGTATTAACAAAAACAATAATCTTTTTATCAATTCTATTAATAGGGTTAAGAATATAACCTTTTGACATCAAAACTATAATAGTAGAAACTAAATCTAATCCAAGAGCAATACATATATTTATTGTCATTTCTCTATCGTTTATTTCACCATATCTATGACGATATAATGTTTTTTCATCTACATTTAGTACTTCTGCTAAATGTTTAAATGTCCAGTTATTTCCTTTTACAAATTCAAAGAGTAATTCATCAAAAGTTTGATTATAAAGAGGTTGTATGGATATTATGTTTCCGACTTCACGTATAACATCGTAATATCCGGCTCCCGAAACATAAGCTCGGGTCAAATCATTTATACGAATTTTTGGTGTAGTCTCTATATAACATAACTAACACCACCTTTCATAAACGATATTGCAAAATTTCATTTGCATTAGTTATTCTATACTTATTTATCTATTATGTCAATTAGTTCACTACATTTCACAAAAAAAGCATCACTCTTAATGACACTTTTCAATTATTTTTTTCCCATATTAAATAAATTTTTTTCTCTACACATCTGTAATAATTTTCTATCTTGTTCTGCAAGTTCACCATATATATCATCTTCAAAAACGATACCTCTATCTCTAAATGCTGAATACATATCCTCTATATCACCATTAGTATATTCCCAAACAAATTCCCCACGATATATACTTCTTTCTTCATTATAAATCCCATATCCATCTCTATCACAAGCAGTTAAAAGTATAGGTTTACGATTTTTAGAAGTTGTTCTAATTACATCACTACGACCTGCAACATTACCAAGATATTCTATTACACATGTACCTCCAAAACTTGTATCATGAGTTTTTACATATTCTTCTAACTCTTCTTCTGTATCAAAATATACACTTTTAAAAGCCCCTGAAAACCCATATAATACCATTTGAGGAGTTGGAATTTCAGTTAATGGATTTTTATTAACCGGCTCTCCATCGCACATTCTTTTTATAATTGAAGCTGTATGTTTTATCAGTTCATCATCTTTTAGTGCATTTGATAATGCTACTGCCATTGGTGGAATTTCATCCTCAGTTCTATCTTTTTCTTTTTTTAAAAAATATTCTATCTTTTCTTCATTTGTCATTTTTGCATATTCTTCTTTACTAATTATTTCAGCCATATTATTTCCTCCTTTAACTAATAATATTATATCACAATCTTTAATGGTTTTAACAACTTATTTGATTATAAGCTTAACTTCTAACAATTATTACCTTGTGTCTACACAACATTCAAAGAGTTGCTTTAATCAGAACCTTAGCCATCAAACCAGATATTTTACTTTTAGATGAACCTATGTCTGCTTTAGATTATCAATCCCGTCTTGCTATTAGTGATGATATTTATAAAATTATCAAAAATGAAGGTAAAACCGCTATTATGGTAACTCATGATATTGCTGAAGCTATTAGTATGTCAGATAGAGTTATTGTTTTAACAAAACGACCAGCTAAAGTGAAAAGTATATATGAAATTAATCTAACAGACAAATCAACTCCTATAAATAATAGAAAATGTAAAGAATTTTCTACTTATTATGATACTATTTGGAGGGATTTAGATGTCCACATTTAGTGAAGAACATAAAAAGTATTTAAAAAGACAGCGTCGAGAAAAAATTATTATATTTATCTTTAGATTATTAATAATTGCTACTTTTTTAATAGGTTGGGAATTACTATCTAGATATCATATTATTAATACTTTCTTATCTTCTAGTCCTACTAATGCTGTTAAAACCACTATTGATTTATTTAAAGATGGTAGTTTATTTAAACATATTGGAATTACTTTATACGAAGTACTACTAAGTTTTGGTATTGCTTCTATTATTGGTCTTATATCTGCTACTATCTTATGGAGTAATAAAATTTTATCTAAAATAATAGATCCTTATTTAACTATTTTAAATTCTTTACCAAAAGTTGCTTTAGGTCCTTTAATAATTATATGGGTTGGAGCTAGTATTAACTCTATAATATTTATGGCTTTATTAATTAATACTTTTATTACAATTATTAATATTTATAATGGGTTTATTTCTACTAATAAAAATTATATTATTCTATTAAAATCATTAAAAGCCACCAAAAGACAAATCTTTTTTAAAGTAGTCTTACCAAGTAATTATGTTACTGTTATAAATGCTTTAAAAATAAATATCTCTATGAGTTTAATTGGTGTTATTATGGGAGAACTATTAGTATCTAAAAATGGTTTAGGATACCTGATAATGTATGGTTCTCAAGTATTTAATATTGACCTTGTTATTACATCTGTTGTTATATTAGGTATTATTTCTTATTTAATGTATTTTATAATTGATAAACTTGAACAACATATAAGAAGATAAAGTTAAAAGTTGGTTAAGATGAAACCAACTTTTATTTTTTATTTTCCAATTTTCCTTTTTCCTCTAAATATTGATAGTTAAGATTATTTTTATTACTAATTACTGTTTTACCAAGTTTTTGTTCTAAATTATCTCTTGCCACTTTAGAAACATTACCACCCATTTTAGCAATCACTTTATTTTGTTCTAAACCATAAGGTTTATGCTCCTTAGCAAGTTCACGAGTAGCAATTTCTCCTAAATCAGTAAGGGCAATTTCTATATCAGACATGTTATCTCTTAAAGATTCTTTTCTTATACCTTTATACTCTTTATATTCACTTGCTTTCATACCCGACCATTCTTTATATATTTCATTAGTTAGAATTCCATATTCATAATCTTTTGAAACACCTCCCTCTTTCCATATATCAGTTAATTTATTTCTGTCTAATATGCCTTTTAATCTAGCTTCAATCCATTTATCAGAATATCCCCTTTTCCGGTAATAATTAATTGCTCTTTTAATAGCAATTTCAGGATCAAATACTTCGTCGATTCTTTCACTACATAAATTTGCAAGCCAGATCTTAAATGGCTCTGCTTTAGGCGAAGGAACAGATTCTATAAGTCTTAATATTCCCTTGGTATCTAAAGTGTCAGTAGAATAACTTTTTCCATCTTTTTTAGATTTCATTTTCAGTTGTACACATTTTGTGGACAACTCACTCTGTTCTTCTTCAGTCATTCTTTTCTTTAACATATTCCAATAATTTCTTGGATTGTTACTTTCAGTTAAAGCACTTTTTACATCTACTACGCTAAAATAATATTCTTCTTTTTCACTATCCCAAACACTTCTGATTTCCTTACTCTAAAATAGATTTGAGATTGTTTCTAATTTGTTCGTTAATGTATTTTTTAAATTATTTTAAATTTAATACAAAAAAGCAAACATAAATAGTCTGCTTATAAAAATTTTTTCTAATCATCTAAATTATAGTATTCTTCATCACTTACAGGTTCTAACCAAACATCCCCTGTATCTTCACCTGGTTACTTCTACTACAATATGTCTAAACCAAGAATTTTTCTTGAACCATGAAAGTGTTTATTACTACGATATCTCCTAGATATAGTTTGGTATATCATTTTCTTCTTTTTTTGTAGTAGGCTAATGTTTTATATACTTTTTCACCTTTTGTAATATTTTTGAATGTGATATCCCATTTGTAATAATAGCCCCTTTTATATCACTATCATATCGCTGTTGTTCACCATATATATTTGTCACTTTACCACCTGCTTCTGTAACAATAAGATAGGATGCCGCTAAATCGCAATTACCATGACTAGTTCCTGGAAATATATCACATGAAAAATTTCCTGTTGCAATAGCCATACAACTTCTTGCTACACTTCCAATAGATGAAATCGTTGAAGAAGATTTTAATTCCTTTAGTAGAGATACCTCATCGATTATATCGTTATTAAATATTTCAATATTAGTTCTATACCCTAAATCACCTAAGCTTTTATCATTTACGTGAATTCTAACATTATTGCAATAAGCACCCTCTCCTTTTATTGCAGAGTACATTTTATCTTCATTTGCATTATATACTACTCCAACAATAGGCTCACCATTATGAACTAAAGCTAAGGAAAATACAAATACTGGAATATGATTAACATACATACCTGTTCCATCTAAGGGATCACATACCCATACATATTCTGAATCTTTTTTATAACTTTCTTCTTCACCATTGACCGAATGATCCTTATATTTTTCTTTTACTTTTTCAATTAGGTAACTATTTATTTTTTTATCTACAAGTGTCACAACAGATTTATCATCTTTATAGTTTAAATCAATACTATCATTATAATATTCCAACATTATTTTTCCTGCACATAAGGCAATTTCTTTAGCAAACTCTAAATACTCATTAAGCATATTACCATCCTCCTATAACTTATCATATTATTCATCACTTAAAGGTCCAAACATTCTCTATATCTTTACTAGGTATTTCTACCGCAATATGGCTAAACCAAGAATTTTTCTTGCTCCACGAAAATGTTTCTCATTTGCAGGTATTACTACAATATTTCCTGGAGATAGTTTTTGTGCATATTTTCTTTCCTCCTGGTAGGAGGCTAGTATTTTAGCAAATCTATTTTTTATTTTCTATTTTTTCTTTTTCATCTATATATTGATAGTTTAATTTATTTTGATTGGTAATAACTGATTCTCCAAGTAGACTTTCAATTTCATCTCTTGTGTTTTTAGCAATTTGTCCACCTGCATGAGCAACTTTTATATTTTCTTTTAATCCTTTAGGTTTCGTTTTCTTTGCTAGTCTCTTTGTTACTTCTTCACTTATATCAGTTAGAGATACTTCTATATTATCCATGTTATCTCGAAGAGCCTCTTTACGAAGACCTTTGTACTCCTTATATTGTTTTGCAGTCATTCCAGACCAAGTTTTATATATTTCATTTGTTAAAATTGCAAATTCTTTACTTTCAGTAATGCCATTTTCTTTCCATACATCAGTAAGTTTTTTTCTATCTTGAATACTTTGCATTCTTTTAGTAATCCATTTTTCTTCATAACCTTTGGCTCTATATAAATCAATTGACCTTTGTGCTGCTAATGATGGATCAAATATTTCATCAATTCTTTCACTACCTAATTTCGCTAACCATTTTTTTATAGGTTCTGCATTTTTACTCGGAATTGATTCAATTATTCTAAACATTCCTTCAATATCTACAACATCCGTATTATAATATTTACCATCAGAAGCTTTTAATTTCAGTTGGTTACAATTTGTAACCGACTCATTTCCTTCTTGTTTTAGCCTATATTTTAAAACTTTCCAGTAATTTCTTGGATTATCACTTTCTGAAACAACACCTACAATATCAACTACACTAATATAATATTTTTCACTTTCTTTATCCCACACAGTTCTAATTGTTTCATTATTAAATATTTTATTTACTAAATGCATTTTATCTTGATTCATTAAAAAACTCCCATAAGAATATTATATAACAAGAACATTTGTTTGACAATACTTTTCTTTAAAATAATTTGCTTGTAAATTTTTAAATTTTTTCTAATCTAATTTATTATATTCTTCATCAGTAACTGGCTCTAACCACTCGTTTGAAGTTTCTTCACCTGGTACTTCTACTGCAATATGGCTAAACCACGTTTTCTTGGTCAAATGACACAATAAAGTTTTCTTCCTTTTTTCTTGTTTTCCTATCATCTATTTCAA
>CANRKG010000002.1 GCA_947631155.1 uncultured Bacilli bacterium | reverse complement strand
TATTTGTTAATATAAAAAAAAGAAAATCAAATTTATTATAAATTTAACTTTCTCCCCCAAAACTCTTTACACTAACTTTTTTTACTTAACGTCACGTTTTTTATCTATCGTGACGTTACCTTTTAACTATGATGGGGATTATAATTTCTTTCAAATAAAGGTCTCTTTATTTGTTACTTATAAATTATTTATAATATTTCCTTTTTGTATTTTAACTTTGATATTTAAGAAACTTAATATATTTTTTATTCTTTTATTAAGTGTTTCATCAATATCTAATTTTCTCTTTTTATTTGCATAACTAATTAACTCCTTTCGAGCAATATAAAAAGGTTAATCGAAATTAACCTTTCATATATTTCAAGTCGATTAGTTCGACTAATTTTCCTATGGTGCCCTAAAAGAAGAAGTACAACAACTTTTTTGAATTAAATAATAGTTATTAATATGTATATCATTTTATAAAGCTTTTAGTACTTTATCTTTTTTTTATTAGTGTGTATCTACTTTTATCGAACATTTGCCATGGAGTAAAATTATTACCTTCTGTATGTCCAGATATAGCAAAGTTAGTAAATCCATAACTTGCTAGAAATTCTTCGTTTTTTTCTAACTGTTTAATAAAATTTCTAATGACGCTTAACCAAATAAATTCTGGTATCGGCTGATATTCTTCAGGAATATATTTAGAAAATACTTTTGGATTTAATCCAATTGACTTTAAAAATTCTATTCTTTCTATTCTCGATACTCGATAATTTTCATTACTTATTTGATAAGTTTGATATTCTTTAAAATTTTCAATACTAAGTTTTCTTAAATCATACCAAGGAATAAAATATCTTTCATGTGTGCAAATACCTTTTGAAACTTCTCTTCCATCAAAACCTTTTGAAACAGCATCGATTATAACATCTTTTCCTAAATCAACACCAACTGATATTCCTGCCCATCTTTCATATCTTTCTGTTGGCCTGTTAATTATATTAAATAATACTAATACTCCTAGTGGATCTTTTTCTTTTACTTTAATTAAAGTATCATAAAAGTCGTTATTTTTTCCAGTATTTTCTATATTCAAAATAGAAGTTCTTCCTTTTAATGTATCAACTCTATTTTGAGCAAAACTATCAAAGTATTCTTTATTGTTTAAATAATCTTCTTCACTTTCCACTAATGTTAAATCCCTTATTGAGCTTAATTGTGGGAAAAAATATAATAAATTTAACATATCACTTGTTCTATAATATTGCATCATTTTTTGTTTGTCATCAATATTATTCATATTTAGCATAGAGAATCAACTCCTTAAGAATATTGCTTTGTCAATATGCAAGTGTGTTTTCTAAATTGATAATTTTATTACCAATTTTCATTGTGTAAAGAACATTTGTTTGGTATAATATTACTGGATACATTTGGAATATATCAGATGCTTTCCCTTTCTATTTATCAAATGATAAAAGAAAGGTGGTAATATTTATGACAAAAATAGAATTTTCTCAATTTATTATAATATTACTCCTATTCTTAGTCGTAATTATTTTACTTCTAAAATAGCAAAAGCATCTGATTTCAACATTTGTTGATTTCAGATGCTATCCTAAATAAGGGATTGCATTTGATTAGCCCAATCAAATGTATCCTTTTTTATTTTATGCAAGTTTCCTTGACAAATACATCATAACATAAAAACGCACTTTTATCAAGTACGTTTTCTATCTTTACTCGTATTTTTCCGAGTTTGGTATCAATCTGGTGTCCTTGGGCAGATTCGAACTGCCGACCTATTGCTTAGGAGGCAATTGCTCTATCCTACTGAGCTACAAGGACAAAATTTATTCAATTATAATATATATTTTTTTATTTTACAATAATAATTTAATGATATAGAAAAAAGCTAATAAATAGCTCTTTATTTTTGAATTAAATTAATCATAAATATAATTAAAAAGTTAACTGCTGCTTTAGCTTCATTACAGCTACTTTTATACTTTTCATACATTCCTGCTATATCATCTACAATATCAACAATCCAACTTTCTAAATATCTAGGAGGCTTGAATGTTACAGGAAACATATGAGTTTTAATAATATCTTCTTCTCTATCAGTTAAATCATAATATTTTTTAGCATTTTCTAAAGCATAATATGGATGTTTTTGTAAAGCTTTTAAGGCAGAATCATCTTTAGTTTCTTCTAAAAAGAAATCATGTAATAAGGCTGCTCTGGTTGTTTCTTTATAACTTAATCCTAAAACTCTTGTTATTAAATATGAGTAATACGATACTCTTACTAAATGATCAAATCTACTAATCCCATGATGAATCTGTTCCTTTGTTTTTTTAAATTCTTCATTATCCAATATTGGTTGTATTATATTTTGAAATTCCTCATTATAATATTGTTTATTCATGTAATGGTTCACCCTTTATTTTTATCTAGTATCACTTTTTTCTACTTTTTAATAGTATCATAACTATTTTTATTTTACAAGGGAAAGATTAATTAATAAATTAAACTATAATATTTAAAAAATCCCTCTATTTACATTATATGCCAAAGAATTCATTATGTTACTCACTGATAAATTTTACAGTTATTTACATTAAAAATCATAAAAAGAGTTAAATAAGCTCATTTAAAAGTTTATTTAACTCTTCCTGTTCTTCTTCTGTAGGATTTTGTTTATCTAATTCCTTATTAAACCATGCTGGCAAGTTTTCTTTTTGTTTATTATCTTTTATTTTCGGATTTTCTTTCTGAATTATTTTTTTCATTTTTTTATGCTCTTTTTCTGTAATTCTCATAGCATCTTCAACAGTTTCTATATTTAAGCGTTTCCATTGTCCTACAATAGTTTCTATATAGTTTTTATTTAATTTTTGATTATTTATTTTTAAGACATAAGCTAATAAGACATTGACAACTCCTGGTGACAATTTTTGATCAATTAATAAATTTTCTACTAATTTTAAATCTCTACTGGTTGGTTCTGCACCTTTATATTTAGCTTTTAAATAATCATAAGGCGAGATATTTTCAAAAGTATAGACCATCTTAGCCCATTTACTATTATCTCCTTCAGGTTTTTTCAAATAATCTGGTTGTCTATTATAAATAAGAGTTGGTAATCTTCCTCCTTCTTCAAACTGATAATAATTTCGACAACTTTTCCTTAAAATAACTTTATCAATTAGCCCTTTTTCATTAATTGAGTCTCTAACTAATGAAGTCATTGTAGAGTCATCTATATTATAAGTATAAGCTAAAGAATTAATTAATTCTTTAATCTCTTCGGAAAAACATTTTTCATTAATCATCTCTTTAGGAATACTAGAAATAAGTAAATTAAAATCGATTGACTTATTTAAAAGCAAGCTATTACTACTTTTTTTAACAATATCATCATCAACTGTTAGACTCTTACCAGCTACTGGAGAAAATACCTCATTAAATGAAGACGTAATATCTTCATAATCTTTTAAATTTAATCTTGGTATTTTATAATAATTAATAAGTTTATCATACTCGAGTTTTCCTAAATTATTATAAAGAACAATATTTAAGATAGGATGATTAAAAAATTCATTAGCTGAAATTGGAGAATAGATTAAATAGACATAGTGATTTATATTATCTTTTTTTAAATATGTTTTTAAAAGACCAACAGCTTCTAATTTTTCACGAGCTTTTATAATTTCTTCTAATTTTAATTGCATTGTAGCCATTAAATGATGATGCGTTAAATCATCACTTAGTATCTCTAATTTATCTAAGTCATCTATAAATGTGAAATATAAACAAGTAGCAGTATAACCAATAATAGGTTGATAAAGCATTGTTATTAATTTTCTATCATTACTACTGATTACAGTTTTATTAACAACAGTATAAGTATCAGCAGGTAGAATTGTTAAATTTTTCTCCATGTTAATCACCTTTCTTATATAATAAACTAAAACAAAAAAAAAGGAAAGGAAAATTCCTAAAATCCTAAAAAATTAATTATATCCATAGACGTTAGTTTAGTAAAAAAGATGAAAGCAAAAGCAACCAATAAGAAAGGACCAAATGGTATTACTTTTTCATGTTCTTTTAAATATAAGACTATTGAAATAGGTAAGGCAAACAAACTACCTAAAAATATAGTTAAAGTTCCAAGTAAAGGATCTAGAACAAGTCCAAACAAAAACATTAATTTTACATCTCCCCCACCCATACTTTCTTTTTTGAAGATTCTATTTCCTAATAACATAATGCCATACATAACTAAAAATAAGAATATACCTGAAGCCAGATGGTAAAAAGTCCCTTTTAAACCATCAATGAAAAATCTACATATTATAAAATAAATACTAAAGAATACAAGAATCTCATCAGGAATAATCAAATAATTTAAATCGCTTACAATTATAATTACTAAAAGAGACACAACTCCTAATGCTAAAACTAATTCCCAGGATAAACCAAAACTATAATAAGAAACCATAAATAATAGACCGGTAAAGAATTCTATATATGTTGATAAAGGGTCTATTTTACTTTTACAATAACGACATTTTTTTCCTAAACAGAAATATGAAACAATTGGAATCATTTCAATTAATGATAGTGGATGTTTACATTCATCACATTTAGAGCGAGAAATAATAAACTTTTCTTTTTTAGGTAATCTTGTTCCTACAACAGTATAAAATGATCCCATAAAAAGACCAATAATAAAGAAGAAAATATTATATAATATATTCATAAAATCACCTACTGAATCTTTCCATATAAATCGAACATTGGAACCATTATTGATATTAAAATAATACCTACAATACCGGCTAGCACTATTATCATAAAGGGCTCAATTAAACTTTTAACTTGATTTATTAAACTCTTATGAAGACTTTGAAAATGGCTAGCAACTTTTTCCATCATAAGTCCTAATTGTCCTGTATTTTCTCCTGTTACTAACATTTCATAAGCAACTATTGGAAAAGCCCATTCCCCTTTAAATGCTTTAGAAATTGATTCACCTTTTCCTAAATTGTCCATTGTTTTATTAATAATTTTTTTGTAAACCTCATTATTAGTAATTCTTTTTAATACTTCCATACTATCCGTAATAAAAACACCATGATTTAATAATGAAGCAAAAGTTTTAGTAAAATTAGCAACTTCATTATAAATAATAATATTACCAAAGACAGGCAAATGCATTAATATTTTTTGAACATTCATTCTAAATCCTTTTATTTTTTTATAAAGAAGTACAAATGTAGTAACTATTCCACCAACTATTAAAATAATCCATAAGTAATTTTTTTTAAAAAAGTTACTGGCTCCAATTATGAATAATGTAATAGCAGGTAAAGATGCTTCTTGACTTTCAAATAAATCAACAAATTGCGGTACTAAATAGACTAACATAAATATTAAGACAGCAATTGCCATACATAATACTACTGCGGGATAGGTCATAGCACTAATCATTTGTTTTCTAGTTTGTTCCATTGAAGTATAATAATCAGCCATATCATCTAAAACAGTAGGCAAATCTCCAGTCATTTCGGCTGTTTTAATCATATTTATTAACAGTTTAGGAAATTTATTTCCTTGTTTTTGCATCGCATCAGATAAATTTTCTCCTTTTAATAAGTCATAAACTAAACGCTCATAAGCTTTCTTCTCCATCGCATTTCTTGATTGTCTAGAAATAATACGAACAGCATCTACTAAAGAAATTCCCGCTTTAATATAAGTAGATAACTGTGTTAGTGAAAAGGCAAGCGTTGATACTTTTAGTTTTCCATTACCACCAATTTCTATATCATATGGTTTTTTTACATTAACTTTTTCTATTCTATATCCGACTGCGGTTAAGAAATTTCTAACATCACTTTCACTCTCAGCATCAAAAATACCTGTTTCTTTTTTATTATTACTATTTAATACTGTATAGCGATATGAAATTAGTGGCTTTGTACTTTTAAGTTGAGTTTTTGAAGTTATTCCTTCAAAATTGTTATATTTAGTATTAATATTAACTGTACTATTATTTTTATCGTTTTCTAATCTTTTATCTTCTATGTTTTCTTGAATTTGATTAGTTTTTTTCTTAAACAAACTAGTAGGAAGACTTAAAATTTTACTAACTGCATGATAAACTAAAATAAATGGCTTCATTACAATTTCCATAAAATCATCTCCCTCATTATTCTACTTTAATATTAATTATATCATAAAATGATAGATAAACAACTAATTTTTAGAACAAATTATATTATAAGTCATATATTGTAGTAGAGGTGGATTCAGATGTATAATAATCCTTTTTTATACCAGAGTATTAGACCTGGTTTATTTAGTAGAATTTTTAGAACCGGAGCAATTAGTAGGATTAATTGGGCTAATTTATTAACTAATGCTCAAAAATCTTTAGGTATTATTAATCAAGCAATTCCACTAGTGTACCAAGTAAAACCAATCATTAGCAATGCAAAAACTATGTTTAAAATCGCTGATGCAATGAAAGATGATGGTAGTAAAAAGACAACATCCAATAATATCTCTAGTAAACAAGAAACTATCTCGCCTTCTACTGATAATAAGCCTGTTTTCTACATTTAAAAAGTAATTCCGATTGGAATTACTTTATTATTTTTCTTATAACATAACTTGCGATTAAAAGTCCTGCACTACTAGGAACAAAAGAATTAGATCCTAATATTTTTCCATTTTTGATAGGAACTTCTTTTGAAGATAGAACCATTATTTTTTGATTTATTTTTTCATCTTTAATAAATTTTCTAATTTTTCTAGCTAAAGGATCATTGTATGTTTTCCTAATATCAACAATTTCTAATAAAGATGGATCCAACTTATTAGCAGTCCCCATACTTGATATAATATCAATTTTTCTGATTAATGCTTCTTTAATAATTAGTTTTTTACTTTCTAAACTATCACAACAATCTATAATAAAATCCAAATTATTATCTAATATTTTGTCTTTTGTTTTACTATCAAAAAATAAATCAAATGTCTTTATTTCTAATTCAGGATTAATATCTTTTAATCTTTGTTCTAATACATCTACTTTCTTTTTACCAAGTGTAGAATTAAGAGCAATAATTTGTCTATTTATATTAGTAATATCAACTATATCATAGTCAACAATAACAATCTTAGAAATACCACTTCTTACTAGTGCTTCAGCAACATAGCCTCCTACACCACCAATGCCTAAAATTAAGACTCTTTTTTGTTTAATCTTTTCTAAACTATCAAATCCAATTAGACTTTCAAGTCTTGAAAAAGAATTAGGCTGCTTTTGATCCATCATTAATTTTTACCAACACTTTAGATTTACTCTTACTCTGAATTAAGTTTAGTGGAGTATTATCTAAAACTTTACTAATCTTGGATAGCTTAGCATAAACATCTCTATTTTCTTTAGCAATTTCATATAATCTTGATAAATTTTTATAATCTCTTGTATTAACACAACTTAATGTACTTACCATATCTGATAATTCTTTTTCAGTTATAGTAGCATCTTTTATAATAGTACAATCAAATAGTCGCATAAATTCAATTGATTTGGCTAAATCACTAACCCCATTTAACTGTAAAATGTCATTTCTTTTTGTTTTATCTTTTTCTATGGAAGAAAAATAAATTAATTTTTCCATTTTATCATCTGTAATATGTTTATCTACACCTAATTGTTTTAAAGAAAGATATCTTCCTTTATTCGAATTAGGTATTTTCTTTTTTAAATCTAATATAGCACTTCCATAAAGATTATCTAATCCTGCGGTTATCTTTCTTGGTGGTACAGGTATACTATATAAATCATACATACTAGAATCAGTATATTCTCTCGTTGATACTAAGAAATCTTTTTTATTAGCTTTATAATTAAAATTTCTAAGAAAATTAACTATAACATTAGGCTTAATCGCTTTTGTATTATATAAAGAGTTATTAAATGAAGTACCATTTATAACAATATCACTTTCATTAATACCTTTGATAATAGTATTTTCTCGAGCTTTTACCACTTTTTTTAAACTAACTTCCACCATATATATTTTAGAAATTCCATTTTTTCCAGTATTTAAAATTGGCATAATTAACATATTAGTCACCCTCAGTCTTGTTATTATAACACATATACTAAAAAAAGACAAATAAAAAAGTCCAAAAGTGCGGCTTTGCAAAACGATAAAACCTGCATATGTACAGGTGGGTGTCCATACGTTACCTTTAGGATCCCTAAAATATAGGTCTTCAACACCAGTAACAGATCCGAACTCCCGTATCGTCATTTTAGTGGGTTTTATAAGTTGCCAGTTTCGCATCTTCTAGACAATTTAATTATATCATAAATATATATTTTAGCCAACAAGTTTACTAATTATTTACTTTATTTAATAATTTTGGCTTATCGTTCTTATGTTGATTAAGCATATATTCTTTATATAAAGCAATTATTAAAAGTCTAGTATCTATTTCTGATAAATCATAAAATGATTTATCAATATTTGCAAATTCTGTATCAATATCTTTGCCTTGTATTTGTGAAACAATTATAGGATGTTGTAATCGTTCATAATCTTCTCTATTCATAATAGCATTAAGACATAAATCTATTACTATATCATTAGATTCATCGTATGCATAAGAATGATAATATCGATAATTTGCAAAAGAGGATAAACATTTAGTAGTTACTGCATATAAATTTGGATATTGTTCCGTCAAAAATTCTGTATTATAATGACATCTTGTTTCTAATTTGTTTTTATTTCTTTTTATATAATCAATAACAGCCTTATTATCCTTAAAAAAATATGAAGCTACCCCAAAACTGTAATCACCACAACTTTGACTATATATAGTAAAAATACCATTATTAAAACTAATATCATCTATAATGGGTGAACTTAAAAGTTTGTCCAACTTATTTTTGTTGTATTTAAAATTTTTTAAAAAGGCCAAATTAGCCATTATATAATATATTTCTGATTCTAAATTAAAATTATAATTAGTTAAAATATCGAAAATAAGTTTTATATTATTATTATTGTTAGTATGACAAATATCTAAATAACTTAAAAATATTTCTGTTTTAGAAGAATCTAACTCTCTTTTATTTTGAATACCAAATTTATTAATACATTCAATCCAAACTTTATAAAAAAGTTTTTCTTCCTCTTGTCTAGAAATTATGTCTGTCTTTTCAAACTGTTTCCAACATAAACTCATAATAATTACTTCCTAATAAAATATTTTCTATATTATATCACTTTTTTATGATAAAGCAATTAAAAAAATTATGTATAAAATCTTTAAATAACAACAAGATAAAATTAGGAGGAAAATTATGAATATAAGTATAAGAGAACATATTATTAATAATTTTAAAGGTGATGATTATGATAGTTTACAAAGCGCTATTAATGAATCAATTGAATCTAAAGATGAAGTTACTTTACCAGGTATGGGAGTATTTTTTGAAATCGTATGGCAAGGTGCTGATCAAAAATTAAAAAATGAAATGCTAGAAATTATTAAAACTAGAGTATCAGAAGGAATAAAAGAAAACGGATAAATCCGTTTTTTATTTTATGATGCAATAGTTTTATAATTTTTAGCTCGGTTTCTTTTAGTATAGACAATCACACCGTCACCATAATTTTTATCTAAATAATCAAAGGTATATTCTTTTTGATAGAAAGTATTAATCATCGCAATATCAACTTGTGGTACATAAGATATAACTGTACCATTTTCTTTGACAGGTAAGCTTTCAATAATCTGTTTGTAATCTCTGAGTTTAGTTGATGAAATAATATTAGATAAGTTAACCATATCATATTTGTTGTCTTTATTCAATTTAGCAATTAATTTTTTAATATCATCAACTATATATTCAATTTCGACATGACGTAAATTCTTCTGTAACTTTTTATAGTTATTATCTTGTAAATATGGATTATTAAAATATGTATATATAGGTGTATCTGAATTAAATAAATTAGATAAAAATACTCTAGCTACCCCATTACGTTTAAATATAGTATCCCAAAACTCTTGATGATTATCATCCATATTCATTTTAAAATAATTATACATATCTATTAATTTTTGCCTACTATTATTTTTCGTATTAATAAAAAAACTAATAAACTCTTTCTTTGAAAGACTTAAAATAGCTGCTTTTTTTAATTCAACATAATATCTAGGAAATCTACTAATATCAAAACTATCTATTTGCGTAGTTCCATATAAAATACTATTAAAAATTTGATCACCTGATGATGTAACAGATAGTATTTTTTTATTATTTTTTAAATAATTTACATACCTATTTATAGGTTCATTTGTAAACTTATAAATACTTGAATTATAATGATATTCTACAGGAATTATTTTATCAGTGTTAATTAATCTTTGAGCAAATTTAATATCTGCATCTACATTAGTTTCTTTTACCATAACCAACTCCCCTTAAACGATGCATATTATACCACAAATAATAAAAGATGTAAAGACATCTTTTATTTATTTATTACGTAATTGTGCTTGGTGAGTAGTTTCTACTTTTTCTATTATTCTATTAAAGATTTCCATTACTTCATCGTCATTTAAAGTCCTATTATTATCTTCAAAATATAAAGAAAATGCAATTGATTTTTGGTTTGATTCTATTTTATCACCAATATATATATCAAATATGTTAATATCTTTTAGTAGTTTGCCACCAGCTTTTTTTATTGTTGCAATAATATCTCCTGCTGGAATACTAGTATCAACTACAAAGGCCATATCTTTCTTAATACCTGGATAAATACTAGCTTCTTTAAATTTTAATGGCTTAATACCTCTCATTAATTCATTTAATGAGATTTCAAAAACATAAATTTCATCTTTCGAAATTTTTGGATGAACTCTACCTAAATACCCTATTTCTTTTTTATCGATTAAAACTTTAGCACTAATACCTGGATGAAGTGAGTCATTATCTCCTACTTCAAATGTATATCTATTTTTAAAACCTATATAATCAAGTAAATTTTCAATAATACCTTTTACTAAATAAAAATCTACCTTTACTTGGTTTGACCAACCATTACCCATATATGTACCATATAACAGTCCTGAAATTAAACTTTCTTCAGTATATGACTTATCATAAGTTTTACTTATTTCATAAATACAAATATTAGGAACTTTTCTTTTAATATTATATTCATAAACATTTAATAATGATGGAATTAAACTGGTACGTACATACGCTTTATCACTACTCATAGGATTTGGTAGTAAGATATGCTCTTTATTATTAAAATTAAAGGTTTCTGTTAATTCTTTAGAAACTAAAGTATATGTTTTAACTTCATTTAAACCTAAAGACCTTAATCGTTTTGATATTTTTTTTCGATACTTTACATCACCAATATATTGTCCTCTTCTAATTGGTACTTTTGGTAATGTCGAAACTAAATTATGATAACCATATAAACGACCAATTTCTTCAGCAATATCATTTACATTAGGATCAATATCAAGTCTTCTTGATGGAATTACAACTTCAAAAACACCATCTTTTAGTTTATAATCAAAGTCTAGTCTAGATAATTCTGTTTTCATATCTTCTTCACTAATTGTAATACCTAAAATTTTATTTACTTCTTCAGGTATGAATTTGACAATTTTTTCAGTCTTATCAATTTTATCATAGGAAACTATTCCACTTAAAATTTTTGCATCAGCATATTTTTCTAGTAAATAACAAGCTCGTTCAATTGCTTTTTTAGTATATTCATAACTTAAACCTTTACCATATCTAATTGAAGCTTCACTTTTTAAATCTAAAGTTGCAGCGGTATTTCTAATACTAACAGCGTCAAAAATAGCACTTTCAATAAGTATAGTTTTAGTATTTTCATCAACTTCTGTATTTTCTCCACCCATAACACCAGCAATACAAACTGGTTTTTTACCATCTGTAATAACTATATCACTTGATTTTAAAATCCTATTTTTACCATCAAGGGTTACTACTTCTTCTTTTTCGTAAGCATTTCTTACTAAAATATGATTACCTAATTTATCTTTATCAAAGAAATGAAGGGGCTGTCCATATTCAAGCATTACATAGTTAGAAATATCAACTACATTATTAATAGGGCGCATTCCTGCTGCGGTTAATCTTCTTTTGATAAAATCTGGAGATTCTCCTATTTTTACATCAGTTACCATTTTAGCTAAATAGTAAGGGCATTTAGGAGTATCTACTTTTAAACTGAAATGTTTATCTATTGAGTCAGCAATCTCTTTATAATCAGCTTTAGGTAATGTTACTTTTCGATTTAAAATAGATGCTATTTCATAAGCAAAACCAATATGGTAATAACAATCATTGTTACGATGTTTATGAACATCTAATTCATATAATGTATCTCCAAAACCTAGATATTCTAACGGATCTTTTCCAACTGGTGCTGCTTCATCTAATTCATGAATACCTTTAGCATAATTTTCTTCATTATTTTCTTCTAAACCTAGTTCAAACAAAGCACAAATCATACCACCTGATTCAATTCCACGTATTTTACTCTTCTTAATTTCAAAATCACCTGGAAGTACAGCTCCTGGTAAGGCTACTATTACTTTTATGCCTTCTCTTACATTGGGAGCCCCACATACAATTTGCTGCAATTCATCAGTTCCAATATCGACACTACATACATGTAAATGATCACTATCAGGATGATCTACACACTTAATAATTTGACCAATTACTAAATTTCTAATGTTTTGAGAAATTACTTTTTCGACATTGATACCAGCTTTAGTAATTTTAACTGCTAGTTCATTTAGATCTTGATCTTTGATGTCAATATAGTCTTTTACCCATTCTAAACTTATCATTATAGATCCTCCTCTCTATCAAAATCTTTACTCTCACGTAAATCTGTATTATAAAATACACGTAAATCATTAATATCATATTTTAACATAGCTAATCTTTCAGCACCAAACCCAAAAGCAAAACCACTCCATTTTTTAGGATCATAGCCACTCATTCTTAATACATTAGGATGAACTACTCCTGCCCCAGCTACTGTTAACCAGCCGGTGTTTTTACAGATACTACAACCTTTTCCTTTACAATTAAAACAACTTATATCAACTTCAACTGATGGTTCTGTAAATTGATAATAACTTGGTCTAAATCTAGTTTCAATATCATTGCCAAATAATTTTTTTACAGCTACATCAATAGTTCCTTTTAAATCTGATAATGAAATATCTTTATCAACTAATAAGCCTTCTATTTGCATAAATTGATGGGAATGGGTTGCATCATCATCATCTCTTCGATAAGTTTTTCCAGGACAAATCATTCTAATTGGAGTCTCTCCTTTACCTTCTAACATAGTACGAACTTGAACAGGTGAAGTTTGACTACGTAATAAAAGTTCTTCTCCTTCAACATAAAATGTATCCTGTGCATCACGAGCAGGATGTCCTTTTGGAATATTCAACATTTCAAAATTATATTTATCTTCTTCTATTTCTGGACCATCCACAACATCATAACCCATAGACATAAATACTTCTTCAACTTCTTCAATTAATTTTTCTAAAATATTAGGAGCTCCAGTACTAATATGTGTAGCTGGTAGCGAAATATCTATAGCTTCATTTGCTAATTTTTGATTTAAAATTTCCGTTTCAAATTTTTCTTTTTGGTTATCATAAAAATTATTAAATAAAGTTCTAACTTCATTTACAGCTTGACCAAAATCTTTTTTTTCTTCATTTGGTATATCACGAATTAATTGGTTTAATTCACTAATAAGTCCTTTCTTTCCTAAGTATTTGACCTTTAAATCATTTAATTCATTCATACTAGAAATATTATTTTTATCATTTTCTAATAATTCTTTAACTTTATTTATTTGTTCATATTTCATAAAATATCCTCCTTAAATAAAAAAAATAACTATAATTTAAGGACGATTAATTCGCGGTACCACCTTAATTTATAGTTATTACTATACACTTTATTCTTTTAACGCAAGAATACGCTTACTATTAATAAGAACTCCTAAGACGAATTCATAAACTATTATTAATTGCTTCCACCATACGCAATCTCTCTATAAATAAATCATTTATTACTACTTCTTAATCACTGTTGATATCTATATTATAACATTATGATAAATTTATAACAAACATTTTATATAATTTTTTTCCTTTTTAGTATAAAAGTCTTTAGCATCATACATTTTGATAGGAATACCAAAATCTGTTGTAGCTTCCCACACTTCTTCTCCATACTTCTTAATTATACTTTCCTTATCGCTATCACTCCAAGCTCGCGTTTCTGGAAGAGTATAACCTTTAGGTTGTATGTTATTTTCATCAATAAAACTTCCTAAAGAAATTGGATGTCCTGTCAAAGAATCTACTTTTTTTCCTGTCAATTGATCAATATATGGTAATATAGAAGTACAAGTATCTATAATAAGAGCTTGTGAATTATCATAATCAGTATAAATATTATAAGAATCATATGAAACTTGAGTATATGTTCCATCATCACGTTTTAATGATATTATACCATTCCAACAATTTGATAACCATTCTAAATCATCTACATTTAACTTAGTATTTTTTAAAGTACTGTTGTAAGTATTTAATACATTTATTGTATCAGCTGATGTTAACCTTATAATATCATTGGTAGATTCTGTATAATTAATAGAATTATTTACTTGTAGTTTTTCTTTACTACATCCAGATACTGAAGTACACATTAAAGATAAACCAGTTAATAATAGCCCCTTCTTTAATATTGTAGGATTAATATTTATTTTCATTTATATCACCTCATTAAATTTTAGCGATATTATAACATATGTATCTTAATTTTGTCAATAATAATATAACTTTATACTGTTAATAATTCCTGCTCTTTTTCCTTTAATAAATCCTCTACTTTTTTATTATATTCATTTACTAAATCTTGAATTTCTTTTTCGATTTGTTTTTGTTCATCTTCTGGTAACTCTAATTTTTTAGTTTTATCAATACCATCATGTCTAGCATTTCTAATTGAAACTTTAGCATCCTCAGAAATGGCTTTAACTTGCTTGGTTAATTCTTTTCTTCTTTCTTCAGTTAAAGCTGGTATAACTATTCTAATTGTTTCTCCATCATTATTAGGAGTATAACCTAAATTTGATTCAAAAATGGCTTTCTCAATATCTTTTAAACAACTTTTATCAAATGGTTTTATTAATAATTGAGTTGCTTCAGGAACAGATATTGTCGCTAACTGTTTTAAAGGGGTCATACTTCCATAATAATCAACACTAATACCATCTAAACTAGATGGATTAGCTCTCCCCGCTCTTACAGTTTTTAATCTTTGTTCATATGATTCAATACTTTTATCCATTTTTTGTTTTATGTCGACAACTACATTTTCATTCATTTTCATCTCTCCTTATTCCTATTATAATATATGAAATTTATAAAATAAAGAAAAAGTAGATAAAATTTCTACTTTACTAATTCAATACTATATAAATAATAGTTATTATTTTCATTATCATAATTAAATGTATATTTATATTGGTTAAGTTTATCATAGTCTTTATCTATATCAAAGGTATCTGTAGTTAATCCTTCTACTTCCTGTAAACCTGTCTCAGGATTTGAAGTATATTCTATACTGTGTACTTTCTTATCTTCTGAATTTAGCATAGCAACAGCTACATTTATTTCAATATTATCTTTAGTTTTTACTGCTTTAATTATTTTATATTCCATTTGATAAGATGTAGCACCACCACAACTTAAATCAGCTGGTATAGTATATGTTTCGGTATTACTATTATATTCATATGCATAACACTTGGAACCAAAATTTTGATCTTCTTTATTAATTTGTTGACCAAATAATTCTATTAACGTTTCATGAAATTCATCGTTAGAAACTGCAACTACTCCTAATCCCTTTTTTATATTATCCATTGCTAAAAGTCTAATATAAAAATCATCTAGATCAGTTGCTAAAGTCTTTTCTTTACCATATAAATATTTTATAGCATCATTAGGAAAAAGTGTGGTTGTATTATATCGACCTATTAATTTTTTTACATAGATACCATCTGGATTTAATTCTTCTTCTTTTACAGTTGTCTTATCCTTAGTTTCTACTTTATCAACAGCATTTATCTCTTTCTTTGTATCCTTATTATAAATTTCAAAATAATAATAACTGCCGCCTACACCAATACCACAAGCCAAAAGCATTAAAAATATAATTAATATTGGATTTGTTTTTTTATTTTTTGGCACATCATAAACTGAATTTGCTGGCTCATATCCAGGGATTTGCTCTTGAGCTGATCCTGTAGTAGATTCAATAGACATTTCATTATTTTGAACAACAGCTGACTTCTGATTAACATCAGCTACAAAAGTATTACTCATATCTTCATCAATATTTTTATTTTTATCATCCATATTATACTCTCCTTTATTCTAATAACTATATTATATAAGAACAACTAAAAAAAAGCAATATGAACATAAAAAAATACGTTCTTACACGCATTTTTCATATTTTAATATCTTTGAATATATACTTTTTACTTTTTTAATTTTCTTTTTTGTTAAATTCTCTTCTGATAGTTCTTCTTCACTTGAAAAATAGTTACTATAACAAACTATTTCACCATTTTTAATTGCATAAACTCCCGGTAAAATAAATTTCTCATCTTCTTGATTTAAATAGTTAATCATTTTTTTATATTTTTTATCCTTTTTATCTTCAAGCTTTTTAGGATTATAATAATTAATATTCTGAATATTCATACTTTTAGCTACATCTGAGATATATGAAGCAGCTTTTATAGATCCTTCATCATCAGATGTTGCAAAAAAGATTATTCCTGTTCCATTTTCTAATATATTTAAAATATCATTACTACTGGCATATACAAAGGGATTATTTTCCGAAATATTAAATTCTTTTGCAAATTTTTCGGAATCAGTTAATTCCTTAACTTTTTTGACAGAACAACCAGATACTGAAATAACAATTACGAAACTTATAAGAAATATTACTACTTTTTTCATAAAATTAATTTCCGTTAACTTGATTCATAACTTCTTCAGCAAAATTATCTTCTCTTTTTTCTATTCCTTCACCTACAGCAAAACGAGTCATAGAAACAATTGTACCACCATTATTTTCAACATATGTCTTAACATCCATAGAATTTTCTTTAATAAATGCTTGTTCTTCTAAACAAATTTCTTTATAAAATTTATTTAATCTTCCTGTAACCATTTTTTCAGCAATATTTTCTGGTTTTCCTTCAGCTAATACTTGCTCCTTAATAATATGTGATTCTCTTTCAACTAATTCGGCAGGTACATCATCTCTTTTTACTGCAGTTGGATTCATTGCAGCTACATGCATAGCAACATCTTTAGCGATATCTTCATTTGCCTTATCAATTACAACTAAAGATGTAATTTTTCCACCCATGTGTGAGTAAATACCAAAATTTTGATCATCTGTTTTTTGAATTCTGTCAAAACGACGAAAACTTATTTTTTCTCCAATTTTTGCTGTGAAATTAACAATTGCTTCTTTGATAGTTTCACTACCACCATATATTGTTAAATCATTAGCTTCATCCATTGTTTTTACATCATTTTTTAATAATGTATTTATAATAGAAGATACAATACTTTTAAATTCTTCATTTTGAGCTACGAAATCTGTTTCACAGTTTACTTCTAAGATAACAGCTGTATTATCTAAGCTTTTTGCTTCTGTTAATCCTTCTGCAGCAATTCTACTTTCTTTTTTAGCGGCTTTGGCAATTCCATTTTCTCTTAACCAATCAATAGCCTTTTCCATATATCCTTCTGTTGCTTCTAAAGCTTTCTTACAATCAAGCATTCCAGCTCCAGTTTTTTCTCTTAATTCCTTTACATCACTTGCTTTAAACATTTTATCCTCCTTATATTTATATAAAAAGGGTGGATACCTCCTCCACCCCTACGTATTTTAAATTATTTTAATGCTTCTAAAAGTTCTGCTTTTTTCATAGTTGAATATCCTTTAATTCCAGCTTCTTTAGCTTTCTTTTTTAAATCTGCTAAAGTTAAGTTAGATATATCAGAAGTTTCTTTTGTTTCTTTTACTTCCTTTTTTGTTTCTTTTACTTCTTCTTTTTCTTCTATAACAACTTTAGTTTCTTCTTTTTTTTGTTGTTCATCTGCTACAACTTCTTTTTTTACGGCTTCTTTTTTAGCTTGTTTTTTATTATCTTTATTCTTATCTTCATCATTAACATAATCGATGATTTCATTACCGTTTACTTCAGCTACTGCATTTGTTAAAGCCCCAATTAATAGTTTTACAGCACGTACTGCATCATCATTACCAGGGATAACGTAATCAACTACATCTGGATCACAGTTAGTATCTACAATTCCAAATACAGGTATACCTAAAATATGAGCTTCTTTAATAGCGATTTCTTCTTTACGAGGATCAACAATTACTAATGCTTGTGGAAGTTTCTTCATTTCACGAATACCTCTTAAGTTTTTATTTAACTTATCATATTCTTTCTTGATATGAATAACTTCTTTCTTTGGTAATAAATCAAAAGTTCCATCACTTTCCATTTTTTCAATTTCTTCAAGTCTTTTAATTCTGCTTCTAATTGTCTTATAATTTGTTAAAGTACCACCAAGCCATCTTTCATTCATAAAATACATATTAGTTCTAACTGCTGCTTCTTCTACAGCTTCTTGAGCTTGTTTCTTAGTACCAACATATAAGATTTTTCCTCCAGCTTGGGCTATTTCTTTTAAAGCTTGATATGCTTCTTCTAATTTTTTTACTGTTTTTGATAAATCGATAATATAAATATCATCTCTAGTTGTATAGATGTATTCCTTCATCTTTGGATTCCATCTTCTTTTTTGATGTCCAAAATGAACACCAGCTTCTAATAAATAATTCATTGAAATTACTGTCATATTTTTCTCCTTTTCGTTTTTTCTTCTATTAGTTTCTAATATTTATCACCATAAGGCACTAGATAAATAAATTCACTAATATGTTTATTTTAAAGCATCTAAAAGTTCTGCTTTTTTCATAGTTGAATATCCTTTAACTCCAGCATCTTTAGCTTTTTGTTTTAAGTCAGCTAAAGTTAGTTTAGATAAATCTTCTTTAATTTCTTCTTTCTTTGTTTCTACCTTAGTAGTCTTTTTAGCAGTTGCAACTGCGGCTTTTTTAGTTGTACTAATAGTTACTTCTTGAGTAGCAACTGTTTCATTTTTTGTTATTTTTTTATTTTTACCATCACGAGAAACTTTTACAAGTTCTGCAAAGGCCTTAGGATCATTGATTGCTATTTCTGATAACATTTTACGGTTTACTTCAACTCCTGCTTTTGTTAAACCTTCAATAAATCTAGAATAACTAATTCCATTTTGTCTACATGCTGCATTAATTCTAGTAATCCATAACTTTCTAAAATCTCTTTTTCTTTGCTTTCTGTCTCTATATGCATATTGACCAGAATGCATTAATTGTTCTTTTGCAGTCTTATATAATCTATGTTTACTACCAAAGTAACCTTTAGCTTGTTTTAAGACCTTTTTATGACGAGCTTTTGTTACTGCTCCATTTTTTACTCTTGCCATACTCTTTCCTCCTTATATTTTTCTATTAAATAACATTTTTTAATCTGTTATAATCAGCTTTTGATAAAGTAGATCCTTTTCTACAACTTCTATTAAATTTAGCTGGTTTATCTCCTGTGTTATGTCTACTACTTGGTTTTCCAATTTTAGTTACATTATTTTTATTAGTTTTAAATACTTTGGAACAACCTTTATGTGTTTTTATTTTTGGCATTTTAATTCCTCCTATTACTTATTATCTTTTTTTGGGTCTAACATCATAGTCATTACTCTACCATCAAGCTTAGGCTGATCTTTTACTTCTGCACAATCTTTTACTCGATCAGCAAAACGCAAAAGTACCTCTTTTCCTAATTCAGTATGTGCCATTTGACGACCTTTGAATCGAATAGTTAATTTGATACGATCACCTTTTTGTAAATATTTAGTAGCATTTCTTAATTTTGTTTCGAAATCACCCACATCAATTACAGGCGATAACCTAAATTCTTTCAATTCTGACATATTTGCCTTTTGTTTTTTTAATGCATCTTTTGCCTTTTTTTGTCTTTCATAACGGAATTTGTTATAATCCATTACTTTACATACTGGCGGATTGGCATTTGGGCTAATCAATACTAAATCAAGTGCTGCATATGATGCTAAAGTACGAGCATCCTCAATTGATTTAATACCTACTTGTTCCCCATTAGGCCCGATTACCAAAACTTCACGAGCTCTGATCTGATCGTTAATCATCATGTTATCATTATTTTTTGCGATAACTAACACCTCCATAAACTAAGAAAAGTGGACATAAATTATATCCACTTTACCTAACAATAGTTATATAATAAAAACTTAAGGCATTTACCTATCGCTACTGGCAATCAGGTGGATATAATCTCTTTCCTTTTTCTTGACTCTACTATTATATGCAATTAATAGTTAATTTGTCAAGAAAATTTTTTATTTTCTTAAATTTTAATTAGTTGTATTATTTTCAGTTGGTTGAACAACCTTACCAACAAACCAAACCTCTCCACTATTCTTATCTCTGATTAAGAAAATGTATGGCTTATCAAAAGTTAAATCGATTTTTTCTACTGGTACTTCATATAAATGCTCAAATCCACAGCTTGCTGCACCTAAACCACCCATCATAGTTGCGGCAGCAGCTTTAATTCCTTCATTTGAAAATTCTATGTTTGCTTTATGCTTTGTGTCCATTACAATATCTTTATCTGAAGTCATATTAGATAAATCAATTTTTTCTTTATCAAAAATATCAGTAATTCCTAACTCATTTAAATCATTATTTAATTTTAATTCATAATCATATTTAAATAATGGAATATATCCTGATATTTCGGTTACTTTACCTTTAGTAAAATTACCTAATTCAATAGTTTTTAAATTAGTAATAATATCACTAATATTTTTAGTGTCAACATTTTCAATATATTGATTAATATCTTGATCTTTAGGCATAATACCAACATATTGTAATGTAGTACCAGAATATTCTTTTAAATCTTTAGCAAAAGCTTTGACATGTTCATCATCATAAAGCATAAAATCAGTTGATGACTTTACTTGTCCATAATTTGACTTTAATTCTTCAATAAATTTATTAACGTATTGATCAACAGGTAAATCATTTCCACAAAGATTATCACCATTAGCTAACCAATTTGTATATTCCTGTGTAATTGTTTGTCTAATATTATCTTCACCAAGGTCACTTATAATATCATAATTATTAATAGCTGCACCTATTTCTACTGCTTTAGCATTTATTTGGTTGTTGTTAAATGGTACAGATGGGTATCTATCACCCATAATAACTTCAATAAAATCTGAAAAATTTTCATGCTCATAATGTACAGAATATGAATCTTTGAATGTTTCATTAGTAGCCTGAATTAACTTATTCCATTCCATATCAATAGCCAGTGCATTTATAAGCATAAATTTCGTATTAGAAACATTATCAACTAATTGATCAATCAATCCAAATGTTTTATCACTAACCCATTTATTTACGTTATTTGGTGTTTGGAATGAATCATATATAAGTTCAGCGTTATATTTATTAGTTAAATTATCTTTATAATTAGTTTTAATATATTCTTTATAATTATCCCTTATAAACAAAGCATTAGCAAATGACATGTTATTATTATTAGTATATTTATTAATTTTATAATCACCAATAACATCTGTTATTTGTTCCTTTGTATTTCCACTAGCTCCTTCATTAAGCATTCCTAATGCATATTTAATAGATAGTGGACTATAGATAATATTATTATCAGAATTTTCTATTTTTAAAAAAGATAAATCAAAATTCTGTAAACCATTACCATCCATTCTATATTTAGAATATACTTTTTTGGATTCTATCTTATTAGTTGCATCTTTCTTTACTAATTGAGGCATAAATTTTAATACTACTATAATAATAGCTGCGATAAGAACTAATACTAATAATATAATTAAAAATACTTTTCCAAATTTTCCTTTCTTCTTGTTAGAATTATTAGGCATCATTTCATTATTTGCTATATTCTCATTATTTGGAGTTTCTACAACATTATTCTCTTCCATTGGTGGTACTTCTACTGGTGCTTCTGCTACATTATTCTCTTCCACTGGTGGTACTTCTACTGGTGGTACTTCTACTGGAGCTTCCGCTACATTATTTTCTTCCATTGGTGGTACTTCTACCGGAGCTTCTGCTACATTATTTTCTTCCATTGGTGGTACTTCTACTGGAGCTTCTGCTACATTATTTTCTTCCATTGGTGTTACCTCTACTGGAGCTTCTGCTACATTATTTTCTTCGATTGGAACTACATCTTCTGAAGTTTCTGCTACATTATTCTCTTCCATTGGAGCTACTTCCACTACATTATCTTGTTCTGATTTAGGTTGTTCATTTAAAGTTTCTATTTCTTCTAAATCTTTATGATTTTCATCCATTTTATTTTCCTCCATTTATATTCTTCTTATTAAACATTATAATAAAACTTTATTTGAAAAGCAACTTTTTTTTGTAAGAAAGGTTTTACATTGATTTTGGTATACTACTATTTTTTAAACTTGCTATTTCTATAAAATATTTTAATAATTTTTGAGAATAAATATCAGCATCATTGGGACGTTCTGGATGCCATTGAACTCCCATATTAAATGTGTTATGAGGACAAACTATTGCTTCAATTATACCATCTTCACTATTAGCAACTATTTCATAATAGTCACTTGGTCTTACTTTATAATTATGAAAACTATTTACTTTAATGTTATCTGCTTTCATTATCTCATATAAAAGTGAATCCTTTTTTATATGAATTGAGTGTTGAAAACCATCTTTTTTCTCTTGACAATGATTTATTGTACTAGTATCAATTTTATCAACCCAAAAATCTTTTCTAAAGCATGCCATTTCTTGCATACCAAAACAAATGCCTAAAATTGGGATATCATTTTTTATAGCATATTCTATAATATATTGATTAGTTGGAACATATCGATTTCCTCCTGGTAAAACAAAACCATCACAAAGTTTTAAAAAACGATTTAAAGTTTTTATTCCTTCTTCTGATAAAGATTCATAATCGCTATATTTAATTTTACTACTATCACATTCTAATAAAGGAGCTATAGGCATAATATCTGCTCCTAAAGATTGAAGTCGTTTAATAAGATTTTCATAAATTGTATACATATATAAATCTGTTTTTGAATCTTTTTCTGGTCTTAATGGAATTCCTATAATTGGTTTCATATAATATCTCCTTATAATTTCTATTATTATCTAAATATATTAAACAATTAAACAAGTATATTTGTCAACAAAAGAAAAAAAGGAATTTTATTTCCTTTTAAGTTAAATATTAAAATACAATCTTTTCTTCAATATATTTTGATACTTCATCTAATGATAATGTAATTTGTTCCATTGTATCTCTATCTCTTACTGTTACAGTATTATCATTTATAGAATTATCATCAATCGTGATACAGAAAGGAGTTCCAATTGCATCTTGTCTACGATATCTTTTTCCAATGCTACCTGCTTCATCATATGAACACATAAATTTTTTAGAAAGTTCTTGATATATTTGAAAAGCCTTTTCATTATGGTATTTTTTTACTAATGGTAGTACTGCTACTTTATATGGAGCAAGATAGGGATGAAAATGCATTACTTCTCTTGTTTCACCATTTTCTAGTAATTCTTCTTCATATGAATTATCTAAAATGGCTAAAACAGTTCTATCACACCCTACAGTTGATTCAATTATATATGGAATAAATTTTTCATTGGTTTCTGGATCAAGATATTGTTGTGATACTGTTGAGTATTCTTGGTGACGTGATAAATCGTAATCAGTTCGATTATGAGTACCATTTATCTCTCCCCATCCAAAATTAAATTCATATTCAATATCACAAGCTTCTTTGGCATAATGGGCTAATTTTTCATGATCGTGGTATCTTAATTTTTCTTCTTTAATCCCTAAATCCATAAAATATTTTTTAGCATATTCTTTAAAATAATTATATAATTCACTATCTGTTCCTTCTTTACAAAAAGTTTGATATTCCATCTGTTCAAATTCAATGGTTCTAAAAGTAAAATTACCAGGAGTTATTTCATTTCGAAAAGCTTTTCCAATTTGTCCAATTGAAAATGGTAATTTAGCTCTCATAGTTCTTTGAACATTTAAGAAATTAACGTATTCACCTTGGGCATTTTCAGGTCGTAAATAAACTAGACCTTTACTATCTTTAGTAACTCCGCGATGAGTTTCAAACATTAAATTAAATTCTCTGATATCAGTAAAATCATGCTTACCACAATTTGGACATGGGATATGATTATCTTTGATATATTGCATCATTTCTTCTTGGGTCATACCATCAGCATGAGCATTAGGATTAAAATCATCGATTAAGTTATCTACTCTATGTCGCATTTTACATTCTTTACAATCTACTAAAGGATCTGAAAAGCTTTGAACATGACCACTAGCTTCCCAAACTTTCGGATGCATTAAAATTGCCGCATCAACTTCATAAGCATTGGAACGCTCCTGAATAAATCTTTTACGCCATGAATCTTTAATATTATTTTTAAGCCTAGATCCCAGTGGTCCATAATCCCAAGTATTCGCAAGACCACCATAGATTTCACTTCCTTGAAAGATAAAACCATATTGCTTACAATAACTCACTAATTTCTCCATTGTTAATTTTTCCATATTACATATTCTCCTTTACTATTAAATCTCTAATTTTTTCTGGATCACTTTCAATGATACAGTAATCACTAATATTCTTCTTTATAAATTTATTTTCATATAAAGAATATAATTCTTTAATTATGGGTGTATAAAAGAAATCTTTATTATAGATAACTACAGTTTTATTATCATTTTTTTCTATCTTTTCACTAAGTACGGCGAGTAATTCACTATGAGTTCCTAAACCGCCAGGTAAAAACAATATAAAATTACTATTTTGATAAATTAATTTAATCCTATCCATAGTTGTTTCTACTTCAATAGTTTCATCAACTTCTAAATCATTACTATTATGATAATCTTTTAAAGTTATACTCATAACTTTTTTATTTTTCTTTTTAAATTCATGATAAGAAATATCAATTATGCCACAATTTGTTTGGGCCGCTCCAATTACTAAATTAAGATTTGGTATTTGGGCTAGTTTTTCAATTAGATCTTGGGCAATTTCTAGATAGTGTTTATCAATATCATTATAGGAACTACTACCAATAAATAAATTCATACTCTCCTCCTTAAAAATAAAAACTTCTAGAATTTACATAAGGACGAGTTAACCCGCGGTTCCACCTTATTTATTCTAGAAGAATCACTTTCTATATACTGCTGGTCGAGATTCCACCTCGGTCATCGCAACATTTATCTTAATATTACTAATTTTTTGTTATTATGTCAATAATCTATTTGATATTTTTACTAACAGTAATTTCCTTAGTGTAATTTTTATCATAAGCGTCAATTACTTTACTTAGGAATCTAAGTCGTAAAGCAAGTTTAGCATTTTCAGTAGTAACTGGTTCAACAGTTTTACCACCTGGTGCCATTTGAACAGGATTAATCAAGTCGTATTCGATAGCATCACCATTTTGATTAAATTTGAAATGCTTTACTAAAGATAGCGGAGCTTGATTATTTAATGCTCTTTTCTCATTAATTTTAGCTTCTTCTTCTAAGGCTTGTTCAAGTGACATAGAAGCTGGATTGAATAAGATAGTAGATGCTCCTTTCCAAGTTTTACTTATGTTCATTTGAACTCGAGTGCTTCCTTGAATGGCAAAATTAGTAATAGGTTCTAATTTATCAACATAACTAGCGTCAATTCCTTTTTCGTGAGAAGTATAAGTATTACCCATCACACCACGAATAGGTTTAACACCAGGAGTATAAGCATCTTTTAGTCCTTCTTCTGGAAGAATGATTCCTTCTGTTGCACCTTTAGCTAATTTGATTAAATCATCACTAGAAGCAAATACTCCAGCATGACCACTATATCCACCTAGAGCTAGAGCCTTAGGATCATTTACTTTACCCATCTTAGCATTAGGTGTTCCTGTAACTAGATCTATTTTTTGTTTAGGTACTATTAAATGAGTATCTTTTAAATTTAATGGTTTTATAATATATTGATCTACTAAATCAGCATAAGAAATACCCGTAGTGTTTTCCATTACTTCTTTCATTATCATAAGCCCAATATCAGTATATTGATATTCTCCTTTAGAAACAACCTTAGATTGGTATAATCGATCTAATGCTTCCGTAACTGTATTCGCATCCTCAACACGTCCATTAGTTGCTATATTAGTTGTAAAAGTTAGTATATCTCTTACTGTTAAATCATTTAAATTTTCAAATTTAGGATCTAAATCACTAATTTTATCAGAAAGAGAAAATACTTTTTCTTTTATTAAATTATAAGCAACTATTTGTGTATAAAATTTTGTCATTGAGGCAATATCAAATAAAGCATTATCGGGCATTTTTCTTTGCATAGAATCAATATCTCCCCCAAATAACTTTACATTAATATTGTTAACAGTAACTCCTACAGTATATCCAGGTATAGGATAAGAGTTTTTAATATCTTCCAATAATTTAACATTATCTACTATTATTTTTTCTACTAATTCCTCTGGTGTAGCATCTTTATTATTTTGAATAATTTGTAACATATCATAAGTAACTTTACGTATTTCATCTGCCGATGCATATGATTCGTTTTGAATTTCTTCTAAAAATTCTTCAAATATTTTATTATATGACATATAACCATCTCACTTCCTAATGCTCTGTATTTTATCACAAAATGGCTTATTTGTCAATAAAAAAAGCTTTTATGAAGCTTTGTATTAAACTGATTCTATTTTTTCTAATTGTTTTAAAAAACTTTTACTTTTTAAATAAAGTCCTGTATACTGATCATAATAATCTTCTAAGAAGAAGTTAATTTCTTTTAATACTTCACTAGAAATTTCTAATTTTGTAATACTTTGAATATCAACATAATATAGCATTCTTACTAATTTAATCACTTTATCACTAGTCATTCTAGCATTTTGATTACAATTAGCACAAATATAACCTCCTGCACGCGCATCTAAAGCAACAATATTTTTAGTGTTTCCACAAAAACTACAGCCATCAATCATAGGTTTAACCCCTAGATAATCAAGTAATTTTAATTCCACAATCATCATTAAAATATATGGATTATAACCTTCTTCTATTTTAATAAGAGAATCTTTTAATAATTTAAATAAACCATCATCATCATTTTGTTTAGAAACTTGAGTTACTAAATCAACAATATAGGAAGCATAAGAAATATTTTTTAGATTTAGCAGAATATTATTAAAGGAATTAATAACATCGACACTAATCAAAGTCGATAAGCCAGTTTCTTTATAGTAAATATGAAATTTACCATAAATTAACTTTCTACTAACACTGCGCAATTTACTTTTGATATTTCGACATCCTTTAGAAATAACTCCAATCATTTTATGTTCTTTCGTCAAAACATTTAATATTTTACTAGACTCACTATAATTAGTTTCACTTACTATAATGCCTTCTACTTCCTCTATTTTCATTTAATCCCTTCTTTTACTTATTTGTTTTAATAAAATATAATATTTTATATCGCCTGTTTCTTTGAATAATTTCCATACTATATCATTCATAAAATCACCTCTATTATTATAGTGGTGATTTTTAATTTTTTTTATTCAATATCGTCTAAACCAAGTTCTTGAAAATACTTTTCTTGATCTCGCCAATTTTTTAATGTTTTAACATAACTTTCTAAATATACTTTTTTACCTAAAAACTTTTCCATGTCTGCTCTAGCTCTAGAACCAATTTCTTTTAACATAGAACCATTTTTACCAATAATAATTTTTTTGATATTATCTCTATCCACTACAATTAACACTTGAATATGAACAACTTTATCATCTTCTTCATAATTTTCTACATAGCAAGTAACTGTATGTGGTATTTCATCTCTGGTTAGTTCTAAAACTTTTTCTCTAACAAATTCAGCCATAATAAATCTAGTTGAAACATTAGTTAATTCCTCTTCTTGATAGATTCTATCTCCTTCGTCTAAATATTTCTTTATACATTCGATTAAAGTAGAAATATTATCATTTTTAAGTGCAGAAAGAGGAATAATCTCTGCAAAATTATATAACTTTTGTAAACTGGCAATTTTTTCTAGTAATATTTCTTTATTTTTTATTTTATCAACTTTATTTAGTAATAGAAAAATAGGAATTTCTTTATCTTTAATATGATTTAAAATAAATTCATCACCTTTACCAAAACCTTTATCAATATCTATTAAAAATAAAATGACATCAACACCTTCAGTATGTTCATAAGCTTTTTTATTCATAACAGTACCTAATTTATGAGTTGGCTTATGAATTCCTGGTGTATCTACAAAAATAATTTGAGAATCTTTATCATTATAAATTCCTTGAATTATATTTCTAGTCGTTCCACTAACATTTGAGGTAATAGCTAATTTCATTCTTAAAATATTATTAAGTAATGTACTTTTTCCAACATTAGGTCTCCCTACTAAACTAACAAACCCACATTTCATAATAAACCACCTATTAGTGCTATAATTTTGGGTATAAATATTATTATTCCGACGGTAGCAGCAATAACAGCCATAGCCAAAACTCCACTACTAGCCATATCCTTAGCATTTTTAGCAAATGGATTAATATCTGTTGTAATCATATCTACTATATTTTCAAATGCTGTATTAAAAAATTCTGCCATTAAAACTAATCCAATTAAAATTAAACAGATAAACCACTCTAAATAACTTATTTTAAGAACTAAGCCTAAAATTATAACAATAATTGCAATGCAGGTATGGATTCTTAAATTTTGTTCTTCTTTATAGGCTGTTTTAACACCTTCGATTGCAAATTTAAAACTATTACGTAATCTTTTTTTATCTAATTTTACATTAGTCTCTTTTGATTTCACACTCATTTAATACTGCCTCCTGTTTTCCAAACATTATTTCTTCATCTTCTTTATTCATATGATCATACCCTAATAAATGATAGAAACCATGAACAGCTAAAAATATGATTTCTCTTTTAAAGGAATGATTATAATCAATCGCTTGTTGTTTTGCTCTATCAATTGATATATAGATATCACCTAAAGGTCTAACATCACTACCATTTATTACTTGATTATCATCTTCTAAAGCAAAAGTGATAACATCTGTTTCTCTATCAATATCTCGATAATTTTTGTTTAATTCATGAATATAGTTATTATCCACTATAATTACATTAACTTCTACATTTTTTAATTTTTCTTTTTTACCTGCATATTCTAAAACAGTCTTTATATCTTTTAATTCGGCTATATCATGATTGGTTTGATTAAATACTTCAATTTTATTCATACCTTACTCCTATATTAAACTAATAATTCCTAATAATATTATAACAGAAACAATATTTAAAAATATTTCTGATTTCATGAACCCTGGTAATTGTGATACAATGTTTCTTAAAAAGTTATAAATATAATAACCAAATATTCCGCCACAAAGATTAAGTATAATGTCATCTACATCAAAAACTCGACCAATAACCATCTGGACAGATTCAATTGAAATAGATGCAATAATTGATAAAAGAATAGCTGAATATGGTTTCTTTAACTTAAGATAATGACTTGTAAAAAAACCAAATGGTATAAATAACATAACATTACCTAAAACATTTTTTAAAAATAATTTACTACCTAAATTATATCTAAATATTTCTTTAAATGGTATAAAATTATTACTACTCCATGTTACGTCATCTTGAAAAGTCACAATCTGGAATAAACATAGTATATAAATAATAAACGATAACATTAAAAGTTCTTTATATAAGACTAAATGTTGCTGATTTTTAATTAAGTATGTTATTCTTAAAGATACAATAATAACAACAGATATTAAAATCATTGGCCAGGTTAAATTAATAACGCTTTGAATCGTTCTAGTTACTTGACTCATTCTTTTCACCTTCTATATCTTCTATTTTAATATTTTCTATGTTTTCTGTATCTTTTATATCTTCTTCTACTTTAAAAAATACATCTACTACTATTCTACTATCTTTTTCTATCTTTTTCAAAACTTTTTTAGAAATTATTTGGTCATCTTTATGTAATTTTTGTTTTAATTTTTTAGTAGCAATGGTAATAGCTTCCTTGGAAACATTTTGATAAGTATAATTTTTAGATATTTCATTAGTTTGATAAATAGTCGTATAATTAAGAGAAATAGGTATAATATTATTTTTTAGGAGATTTTTTCTTGTTACCTGATAAGTTTTATATTTTGAAAAGTCAAATAAAAATATACTTTTATTAAAAATATTTAATTCTATTTTTTTCTTTTTTTGGCCAGTTTTATTTATAACATGATATTGTTTTGGTAAATCTACTTCTACTTGATACCAAACTTCTCCAAACACACTACCATCAGCTTTAGTTTTAGAAACTACTTTTTCATCACGCGTAATAAAACCACTAATTAAAACTTCTCCTTTTTTTACATAATCATATTTTTTCTTGACTACTTCCCCACTAATAGCACTAATTCTTAAAATCATAGCATCTTTTTTGGCAATAATATGTTGCGCTGTATCATTATTTTTAGGTTCATTTTTAATTCTTTCTTCTACTTTAACAATATATTTAGTACCAACTCGCTCAATTTCTAACCATTCAATTCGCTCTGTTTCTTTGGCTAATATTTTCTTCTTTATTTCTTCTTTTTGGTTATAACTAACTCTAAATCGATATTTAGCAATTCCATATGATTTTAAATCATTTAAAATAATGTTTCTAATCTCACTTTTAGAGTGTTCTACTTCAACCGAAAAAATAATATTAGATAACAAATAAATAAGACCAATACCTAATCCCAAGGCAATTAAAAACCATCTATATTTTTTTAATAGATTTTTATATCTAATTAATCCATACATCTTAATTATTTCTACTTCATAACTGGTCTTAATCTTTTGGATTTTTTTTAATCCTTCATCATCTACTATTATTATAGAATATTTATTAGTATTTTCCAGATGATAAAGCGATATTTTTTGATTAATTAACTCTGTAATGAATCGCTTTGTATTTTTGCCTATTATTTTTATCTTGTATCGATTATTCATCAAAATCAACCTCTACATTAGTTACATAACCACTTATTAATACTTCATCATCTAACAATTTACTTAAACGTAAATTTCTTCCCTTAATCACAATTTTACCCTTAGCCGTTAGAAAAGAAATTCGTTCATCTTCTAATGAAATAATCTTTAAATAATTTATCGCATAAACCCTATCTTCGAATATAGTCAATCTAAATTCATTATCATTAATATATTCTTTAACTCGATTAAACATAATAATATCACCTATTAAATGATATGTTATACCAATAAAAAAAATTGATTAGATAATCAATTTAATTTTTTTCTAATTATTTCACTAACAGTTTTCATATCAAATCTACCTTTAATCTTTGGGGTAATTGTTTTCATAACATTACCCATATCTTTAATTGAGGTAGCATTTGTTTCTGTAATTGCTGCTTCTATAATATTTGTTACTTCTTCGATAGTTAATTGTTCTGGTAAATAAACTTTTAAAACTTCTAATTCTTGTTCTGTTTTGGCAACTAAATCGTCACGATTTGCTTTTTGAAATTCTTGAATAGAATCATTTCTCAATTTGATTTGTTTATTTACAACATCAATTAATAAATCATCTGTAACTTCTACTTTTTTATCAATTCTTTCTTTATCTAAAGCTGCTTTTACCATTCTAATAACAGTAAGTTTTTCTTTTTGATGTAGTTTCATAGCTGTTTTCATATCATCCATTAATTTTTCCACTAAACTCATATTATCATCTCCATAATTATTATATATCAAATTTTAATTTATATCTAGATATAAAAATAGAGATTAATTATCTCTATTTGCTCGTTCTTTTTTATCTCTTTTTCTAGAATTTTTTATTCCTTCTTTTTTAGCATTACGTCTTCTTACTCCTGGTTTATCATAACATTCTCTTTTTTTGCATTCTGAAGGGACACCGTCTCTAGCTACTTTTTGCTTAAATTTCTTTAAAGCCATGTCTAAATTACCGTTTTTTACAGTGACTTGAGTTGCCATCTTCTCCCTCCCTTCGCTTTTTCTAAAAATGATTATAACAAAGTTTGCTTTATATTTCAAGGATTTTTGACATTTTTTTTATATAATCAACACTTTGTTATAATTTTATATATATTTCTTAAAAATATACCAAAATAATTTCCTGTGTTATAAATAAATGTTAAAATCCAATAAATAATGGGTAAGATAATAATTCCACTTATAAAATAAATAACTTTTTTATACTGACAGATAAAGTTTTTTATTTTAATGGACATATATTATTTCCTGCTATTCTTCTAATTGATGAACCAACACTTTCACCTGCATCAATCAATAATTTTATGACATTTACAAAGGCATTTATAATACTGGCACTAATATAGTCAGTTCCCCCTGTAATATTTTTTAATTTTTCTTTGTCAATATTTTTCATTCATTACAAGCTTTAGGATGAACAATTCCCGAAAGAACTCCTGATAAGAATATAACAATAGAAACTATTCCTAAGGCAGCCCAAACTGAAAATCCTCCTGTAATCCTTTCTAACGTATTTTCATTAATTTTTTTCATAGTCACTCCTTCCAACAAGACTTAAACATATTAATTAAACGTAGTTTTTGATTATAAATGGTTATTTTGATATAATCTCCATCATGATATTTTTGCGGTACTTTTGTTTTTATTATTACTTCATGATAATAGTATTTTCTTTTTAAAACATTTTTTTCAATATGTATTATTTTCATATTTAATTTATGATTATCAATTATAATCGTTTTACTACTTTTTAATAATTTTAAATCAGAATTAGTTATTATTAATTTTACATAATTATCACTAATTAAAATAGAATCTAACACTTTATAACTTCGATATCGATAAGTAAAAGTATTAATTAAAAATAATAAGCATAAACCCATAAATATAAAACAAACACTTATAATTAATTGATTTCTTTCATAGTTTTTCTTCATATAAAATTCCATTTTGTAAACAAATTATTCTATTAAATAAATCCTTATTATCAAAGCGATGAGATATTACGATAATAGTCTTATTCTTTAAATATTTAAATATATTTAAAAGTATCTTCTTTTCTCTTATTACATCTATCTGACTAAAAGCTTCATCAAAAATATATATATCACTCTTTTTTAAAATGCTTCTTGCTAAAATTATTCGTTGTCTTTCACCACCACTAAAATTAAAGCCATTTTCTTCTACTAAATGATTTTCAGTAGCGATATCGTCTACTAATGCTATTTTCATAACTTTTTTAACTTCTTCCTTGGAACACTCATGATATAATTTTATATTGTTATAAATTGTATCATTATATAGTAATTCTTGTTGAGAAACATATGAAATATTTTGTCTTAATACATTTAAATGATAATGATTAATATCAATATTATTTATAGTAATTGAATTTATTGGTACTTCAATATAGCGCATTAATAATTTTACTAAAGTTGATTTACCGGCTCCACTTGGTCCATATAAGAATACTTTATCACCAGCATTTATACTTAGATTTATATTACTAAGCAAAATCTTATTATTATACGAGTATGTTAAATTATGATAAATAATTGTTCCATCTAAATGATATAGTTGATAATAGTTACCACCTTCAAATACTTCCTTTTTTATAGTAAACAAATCTTCAATTCTCTCAACTGAAACCTTATATTTGGGATAATTACTAATTAAATTAATTAAACTATTAAATGAATTTGTATAAAAACTTAAAATACTTTGAAAAACGATTAAATCGCTTAAACTTAAATCTGTATTTATAATATATTTGCACCCAATATATAAGATTATAATAGTAAATAAATTATATAATATATTCTTTAAAGTGTTTAACCATTCAGTAGTTACAGATAAAGAATAAATAGAACTTAAAAAGTTACGATATTTCTTAACGAATTTCTTAATAGTCGGACTTTCAATATGCATACCTTTAATAACATCAACATTAGATAATGATTCAATTAAAAGTGAATTAATTTTTTCTTCCCTAAGATATAACTTGTTAGTCTTTTTTTCCAAATTGTTTTTAAAAACTAAACTTGTAATTATTAAACTAAAAAGTAAAAACAAAGAAATAATAGTTAGATGTTTATCAATATTAAATAAGAGAATTATAAAAATAATTATACTGAAAAGATCAGTCGTTACGAATAAGATAAAAATAGTTAAATATTCTTTCACTACAGATAAATCTTTAAACCGCGATATCACCTCTCCAGTCGTTCTATTTTTATAATAAAGATATGGAAGTAAAATAAGTTGTTTAAACGTTTTAGTAGTTATGTTTTGATCAAATATTTGACTATATTTTAATATAATTATTTTTCTTAAAAAAGAGGCAACTTCTTTTAATACATAGATAAAAAACATTATGATACTTATGATAGCTAGATTATTACTAACATTATAATTAAGACAATAGTCAATTAAATATTTGAAATGATATGAAGATAAAACATTAAATAAAAAGTAAAATATCGTTAAAAGAAATAAAAATATTATATACGTTTTTTCTTTTTTTATAAAAGCATAAATAGTTTTTATTACTACTTTATCATAATTATAAATGGGTAATTTTTGTAGAGGTTTTAAAAATAAATAATTATTACTACTTTTTAATTTAAAATCAGAAAAAAGGAGAGTTCTTTTTCCTTTAGCAGGATCCATGATTATTACTTTTTTCTTTTCATGATTTATCTCATATATTACCACAAAGTGATGATAGCTTTTATTTATGATTACATGTGCTATACATGGTAAGTTATTTGCATCTATTTGTTCTAATTGTCCGGTTAAAGCTTCCACTTCAAATCCTAACTTTTCTGCTGCATGTAATAAATTTAAAGCTGAAACACCATTTTTTGTAGTATTAGTCAAATCACGTAGATATTCTTTGGAGACTTTTCCATTATAGTATTTAATAATAGAAAGAAGACAACAAACTCCGCAATCTTTAATACCATCTTGCATAACTACTTTCATAATTTATCTTACCTCCTAATATATTATTAAGAGACAAAGATAATTTTCCTTATAAAGTTTATAAAAAAATACTTGAAAAATAAGTTATTATATTGTATAATTCTATTTGTCAGTTGAACTGTCTGCGTAGCTCAGCTGGATAGAGCAATCGCCTTCTAAGCGATCGGTCAGGCGTTCGAGTCGCCTCGCGGACACCATATTGATACTAAATTCGGAAATTCCGGATATAGCATAAAGACGACTTTTTAAAAGTCGTCTTTTATATTATTTAATTAGTAATTTTAAGGTAAATCTTTTATACCAATTGTATCAATATTTTTACCATCTACTTGAAATAAAATTTGATTTACATCATAATTATCAAATATTGAATAAGCTAAAGTATACTGAACTTCCTCCACTATTTTATTATCTTTATCAAAAATAGCATTATTAAAATTAATAGACATGACATTTTCTTTTTCTTCGTAATCGATAAGTTTAGTATTACTGTTTAGAAAATTCATTAAATTAGGTTCATATATATAACTAGTAGTTAGTTCATCAATTATTATTTTAATCTTATCTCGATCATCATTCAAATACCTAGTAACAGGTACATAATATTTGTTATTATCAATATCTTCTAAATAGTAAATTACTACTTTATTAATATTTTTTCTCGATTTTATTTCATATTTTTTATTAATTCCTATATTTTTATCTAAAACCTTATTATAATCTTTTAAAATTTCCTCTTCAACTTCAATAATAACACCTTTTATTTCACCTAAATCCATGATACTAAAAACAATCGATTCAATCATTCGGTCTTTTAATGAATCTTCAACATTTAAGAATTTTTTACTAAAGTTAATAGTAACATATCCTTCATCGTAAATAATATCAATAATCTTAGTATTAGCAGGAATAGTAGCTTTTAATCCTTCTGGAAACTTAGCATTATCACTTTGAATTAAATTATTTAATAATAATTTTATTTGTTCTTCTTTGTTTTTTTTATCCAGTAAAATATTAGTTTTTACTAAATAATTATTTTTATCTAGTAAATAAATATGATTAGTACCAATTCCTGTTATATATTCAACTTCTAAATTTGTTTTAATTATTTTTTCTTCATCTACCATATTGGGAATTGAATACGCTACTAATAAAATAAATGCAGTTAATGTCGTTATAAATATTTTTCTAATTGCTTTTTTCTTTAACATAATATCACCTAGTTAATGATATGAAAAAACGTACTATTATAGTACGTTTTTACAATGATATTTCTTTTAATTTTAATAATTCTACTACAGCACTAGCTCTGCCATTAACACCTAACTTTTGCATTGTATTAGAAATATGATTTCTGACTGTTTTTTCGCTAATTTTCAAAATATTGGCAATTTCTTTTGTAGTTTTATTAAGTATTAAAAGTTCAAAGACTTCTCTTTCTCTGTTTGTTAAAATACCTTTTGACATATAATTCTTCCCTTCTTTTATACGCTACCTAAAGTATTGTATGAAAAGGTTAGAATTTGTTTCAGTGAATCTGCCTAACTTTTTTTGAATGTCACGGTAATATACATTTTATCATCGTAGTTAGCTTGAACAAGTCGCATGATATTATTTGCAATACTGTTATCATGTTTATCTTTAATAACTACTACTTCGATGTTCTTATCGTCTATTTTCACAAAACTATCTAATTTATATTGTTCTTTGATTTGCTTTTCAATTTTTTCTTCTTCACCTTGTAATTGATTTAAGTACTTTAATTGTTCATAAGCATTATTTTTTTCTTCAGCCGTGGTTTTCTCATCTGTTAATGTTTCTTGTAGACTAACCATTTCTTCTTGTCTTTCTTCTTCTAAAGATACTCTCATTGCCACTAACGAGTTAGTTTCTTTTACTGTTGTTTTAGATTTTGAGTTAGTAGTAACCTTATCTTTTACATTGTTAACTAACAAATCATTAGGCATTGTAATATAATAGACGCTAAGAACTAAAATCAAACTAAATAATGTTAAAAACCACAAATTTTGTTTATTAATCATACGAGTCCTCCTCCTTACAGTAAACTATATGAGCAAAAAAAAAGAATATTCATAATAAATATTCCTAATTTGTTTCTTTACCACAATTTGGACAAAATCTAGTATTAGCATCAATTTGACTACCGCATGATGTACAAAATTTAGTATTACTTTCAGTAGAAGCTTGAGTTCCAACATTTGGATCTTGATTCATTGGTGTTGGATTCATTGGTGTTGGATTTACAGGGGCTTGATTCATTGGAGAAGAATTTGATTGCATATTATCATTATTCTTAAAAATAATATCTTTCATTGGTTTAGGTCCAACATATTGACTTGAACCAAATCCAAGAATACAACTGAAGATTGGATTTAATAAAATAAGTCCGACTGCAAAACCATCTTCTTTACCAAAACTACGAGCTAAACTAACATATAATAAAATTGCAAAATAAATGGAAGCTGCCATAGCTGCTATAGAACCTAAAATAGGAATCAAATTCGCAATTGGACAAAGACATATAATTAAAATCCACCATGGGTTTACTCCAGCTACTTGACATAATAAATATTGATTGTAAATAGGAATAATTGCACCCCATCCTGGTTTATTAGCTTTCTTAAGAATCTTCCATGTTGCAATTATTTGCAACACACAAATTGCCAAACAAATAAAAATTAATACTATGGCAAACATGGCCATTCCAGCTAACGCTCCTCCTAATACTCCTGATGCTGTTGAATCAATTGTACTGTAATCATTATACATATTTTTCACTCCTCTCTATAATAATACTAATATCATATTTCTACATTTTATGCAATATTATTATTTATTTTTTCAATCGCAGATAGTAAAGCAATTTTTCCTGATTCATAAGTCAAACTCCCCTGTTGATAGGCTATATATGGTTCCCTAATCGGACCATCACAGCTAATTTCAATACTAGAACCTTGGGTAAATGAACCCGATGCCATAATAACTTGATCATCATAACCTGGCATATCCCATGGAATTGGAGTTGAATTAGAATCGATTGGAGATCCTTTTTGGATTCCTTGGACATATTTAATTAACATATCTTTATTATTAAAGATAATATTTTGAACAATATCAGCTCTTTCTTCATTATATTTTGGTTCAACTTCATAACCTAATTCTTCTAAAACACACGCTGTTAAAGTTGCTACTTTTAAGCTAGCACTTACTACACTAGGTGCCATAAATAGACCTTGTAAAATATTTTTATTAATACCTAAAGATGGTCCTACTTCTCTTCCTTCTCCTGGCAAAGTCAATCTTTCTCCTACTAACTCTATTAAATCATGACGTCCAGCAACATAGGCTCCATTAGGAGCAATACCACCTCCTAAGTTTTTAATTAACGATCCAACTATAATATCAGCACCAAATTCTCCAACTTCATGATCATTTACAAATTCACAATAACAGTTATCAATCATGATAATTATATCTTTATCAATATTTTTAATAAATTTAATGACTTTTTTTATTTTATCTAAAGTCAAACTTTTTCTTGTAGAATATCCTTTTGATCTTTGAATTTCTATTACTTTAATCTTATTATTAGTAATTACTTCTTTAATTAACTCATAATTAAAATCATTATCAACTAAATCTATTTCTTGATAATTAACTCCAAATGATTTTAAACTACTTTTATTTTCTTTTATTCCAATAACTTCATGTAATGTATCGTATGGTTCTCCACTAATAGATAGTAAGGTATCATTTGGTCTTAATAAAGCGAAAAAAGTTACTGTTAATGCATGAGAACCAGATATAAATTGATTTCTAACTATAGCATCTTCACAGCCTAATACTTCACTAAAAATCTTTTCAATTTTATCGCGACCTATATCATTATAACCATAACCTGTAGTGGAAGCAAAGTCACTTTCAGTGATATTTTGATTATGAAATGCTTTTAAGACTTTTTCAGTGTTTTTAAAACAAATTTTATCAATATGCAAAAATTCTTTAGAACATTTCTTTTCACAATCAGTAACTAATTTTAAAATTTTTTCATTCATTAATATGTACCTCCATCTACTTTTATAACTTGATTATTGATATAACTAGAATCATCTGATAAAAGAAAATAAATAACTTTGGCTATTTCTTCTTTTTCAGCAAATCTCTGTATAAATATTTTTTCTTCTTCACTTTTTATATAATCTAAATCTAAATCTTTAAGTTCGTTTTCTGTTTTAACCCAACCTGGTGCAATAGCATTAACTCTAACATATGGAGCAAATTCTAACGCAAAATTATGTGTTAAAGAATTAACAGCGGCTTTAGATGCATCGTAATCAATAGACATAGGATAATACTTATCTATACCATTAGTAGATGAAATATTAACAATACTACCAAATTTATTTTTATACATAATTTGCCCAACTAGTTTTGTTACTAAAAATGTTCCTACAACATTTACTTCTAAAGTTTTTATAAAATTTTCTTTATTCTTATCTGCAAACAAGCTATCGATACAGACAGCTGCATTATTAACTAAATAATCAATCTTGCCAAATTCTTTTATAATTTCATTAACCATCTTAGTTACTTCTATCTCATTGGCAATATCACATTTAATAGGTAATATTTTAATTTTATATTCTTTTTCTAATTCTTCTTTTAGTTTTAAAGCATTATTTTTACTGGTATTATAATTAATAATAATATTACATCCTTTACTAGCTAAAAATTCTACTATTGATTTTCCTAACCCACTAGCACCACCAGTTATTAAGCAAACACGATTTTTCATACTAACACCTCTTTTTTCTACTAGATTATATATCAAGTAGCTTTATTTTGCAAGAAAAAGACTAATCGATTTTTTTATATCAAATCTACACAAACAAAAAAAAGAGCTAAGCTCTTGATGAATATTTACCATCAGCAGTAGTAACTAAAATTTTCTCTCCTTGTTCAATAAACAATGGAACCTTTACTACTAACCCTGTCTCAACAGTTGCATCCTTTAAAGCATTATTTGTTGTGTTTCCTCTAACAGCTGGTTCTGTTTCAACTACAGTGAATTCTACTTTATCTGGTAAATCTATACCTAATAATTCACCTTCGTAAAGAATAACATATACATTCATGTTTTCTATTAAATAATTCTTACTATCACCAATTTGATCAGCACTTAATTCTAATTGTTCAAAAGTTTCCATATTCATAAAGAAATATGTATCTCCTGTATTATAAAGATATTGAACATTTTGTTTATTAATATTTGCCTTTTCAAATTTTACATTTGTATTGAATGTTTTCTCAACAATACCACCAGTTCTTAAATTTCTTAATTTTGTTTTCATAAAAGCTGAACCTTTGCCTGGCTTAACATGTAAAAATTCAACTACTTGATAGATTTGACCTTCTATCATAATAGTCATACCATTTTTTATATCATTGACGTTTATCATTATTTTCTTCCACCTTTATATGAACTTTTTCTTATTGTTTTAGTTTTAATTTTAGTATTATTTTTATTAGGCACTATTCGTTGTTCATAATTATTTATATTGTCAATATTTTGAATAGCAAAAAATTTTTCCCAATCAACATTAGAATGTAATGGATCTTTTTTATAAGGTACTACCATAAACCCTCCTTAATTACTTCTTTTCTTTATGTTCAGTATGCTTCTTACACTTTGGACAATATCTACTTAAATTTAGACGTTCCGTTGTATTTTTAACATTTTTTTCAACCCTATAATTTTCTGAGTTACATTCACTACAAACTAATGTTTTTCGTTGTCTATTTCCTACTTTTGCCATGATATCCCTCCTTACGTCTATAGGTATTATACCAGAATTTACTAAAAAAGCAAAAGATTTTCAATATTTTTTTATATATTTTATCTATACCCTATTTTTTTATATCAATAACAGCTCTTGCTCCATACAAACTAGTAGTTAAACCATTAGCTCCTGTTAAAGCTCCAGAATTAGTAATATGCATAGCACTATTTGGAATTGTAGTATATGCAGACATTGTCCAATAACCAATATTAAATCTATTATTAGTTGGCATATTATCTTCTGCTGTGCCATCATAATTTTTTGAAGCATATAAATAGTTATACATCCATTTTGGACATGATTTGTTAGAATCAGTACAACTTAAAGCTTTAGCTTCTTGGGCTGTAATCATTCTAGCTTTAGCATTTGTTTCTGTTAAAGTATAAGCATTAGTACTACATGTGTCATATGAAGAACAACCTGTAAAACTATTATCTTTAAAAGGCGTTGTTCCCATAGTATAAGTCTGATCTAAAACATTATCCCAATTTTTGGTTTCTTCTTTTAACTGTGCTAAAACTGTTGTTGGGCCATGACTATTATCATCTGCATCTATATACCAAGCAAAATTTGTTATTGTATTTTCTCTTTGTTGCAATGTTATAGAAGTTCCTTTATCTTCAATAACATAGAATGTTTTTTCTATATTATCAGCAACCTTATATTTAAAAATAGTACCAGGAACACAACTATTTACCTCTTTATTATTATAACAATCAGAAATTACACAACTGGCTTCTTCTCCAGTTAAACAATAGTTAGCAGCTGCAACATCATCATTATAATTATATGCTCTAATAATATATGGATTACCTTCAAATTTCAAGATTTGATTCTTATCTTCGGGAAAAGTCAAATCAGATTGTTTTAAACCAACATCACTACCAAAAGTTATTGTTACTGGTGATACTGAATCATTATTAGTTATTTTTATATCAATATTTTGAGAATCAGTTTCACTACCATGAGCTCCCAAGATAATTCCTGTTTTTTGAGGAGCAGCATCTGCTTTGTTTAAATATCTTACATCAACATTTTTTGAAGTAGCACTGTAATACATATTAGCCTTTACTTCGATACCATTAACATTCATTAATTTCACTGTAATAATAACTGAATCTTTAGGATTCACAATAATCTTTTTTTCTTTATCTAAATCAGCACTTTCTAAGTATGGATATAAATTACCTGTAACTATATTTAAAGCACCCTTACTTTCACTTCTTACTGTGAATACTGCATATGAAAAGCATCCGCCTATTATCAATATAGCAACAATTACAATAGCAATTAAATAACTTGTTCTAATATTAATTGTTTTTTTCAACAAATATTTTAGTTTCATGTTATCACTATCCTTATACGATTATACTATAACATATTTTTTTTATTTTTGCATCTATAAACTCATTTTATTATGGGTTAATTGTAAAATAAGCATCAGTAACACGTTTAGAAATGCGCATAGTAACTAAACTAGCATAACTGCTGCCTGTATCAGGACGAGATGAATTTGGTGAAACGACTACTATTGACATCTTTGGATTATCACTTGGAGCATAACCAACAAAAGTTGAAGTTATTGTCTCTTTATCGATTATGCCATTATTATCTGTATCAATAAAACTCTGTGAAGTTCCTGTCTTTCCACTAGGATTATATTTATAATCGATATAACCTCTACCATATCCACCAGCTGAGTTAATAACTGCATAAAAACCTTCATGAACACGATTCATATACTCTGGTTTAGTATCAATAGTATTTAATTGATTAGTTTTAAATTGATGAATAACTTTGCCTAATCCTTCATCATCAGTTGCTTCATGAACTTCTTTTAATAAATGTGGTTGTAGTCTTTTACCACTATTGGCAATTGTATTAATATATTGAGAAAGTTGAATAGTAGTATATGTTTCATATTGACCAATTACAAAATCCAAAAGATTACCTGCTTGAGTATCTTTTTTAGCACCATATCCTAAGCTTTCAACTGGTAAATCAATTCCCGTTTTAACACCTAACCCAAAGGAATGATACATATTTCTATAAGTATCAAAAGCACTTTGATTAAATGGTAACATCATTCCACTACTATAGTTATAACCTGATACTTTAATCGCCGTTTTCCATTGATATACATTACTTGATTTGGCTAAAGCTGTAATATCATCAATTCTACCTAAAGTTCTTGACGAACACTTTTCATTAGTACCTCTTATATGAATACATTCATCAACAATGTAATCACCCATTTTTAAAACACCACTATTATATCCAACTAAGATAGATGCACCTTTAACAATAGAACCAGGAGTTACCGGTGAAGTTAAAATACTACTAGTATTATCAACTATTTTTCCATCAACTACCTGTTTAGAAGCCATAGCTAAAATCTCACCTGTATTAGGATCTTGAATAACTACCGCTGAATGATCATAAAACTGAGTATTAGCTTCATTTTTAGTCTTCATAACTTCATCACTTAAAATATCTTCTAACTGTTTTTGAAGATTGATATCAATAGAAAGAACGATATCATTACCTCTTTTTCCTTCACTTAGTCTTTTTAACTCATTTCTATTAATGACTTGATAAACTTCTTTTGTACCACGAAGATAATCTTCATATTGTTTTTCAATATAACTAATTCCAACTCTGTCATTCAAAGAATAACCCTTACTTAAATAATAATTTTTTTCTTCTTTTGGAATTCCTGCTGCTGAAGAAGAAACTTTTCCTAAGACCGTTTTAAAAGTATCACCATAAGGATATACCCTATCCCAATCTAATCTAGTATTAAAACCTTCTAATTCCTTGTTATTTTCTGAAATATAGGCATATTCTTCATCAGTAACATCATCAGTTCGAATTGTCTTTTCATCATAGGTATATCCCTTATTCATTAAATAATATAAATAAGCTGCTTTTTTATCTTCCTCATTCATACTATCTAATTCTTCTTTAGTAACTCTTTCTATTTTCAATTCTTTAATATCATTATTAGTTAATTTTCTTTGCTCTAATTTATCCCATTCTTTATCCGTTATCTTAGATGTCGCTATCTTGGGATGAATTAAAACATAAAATTCTTTTTGATTCCTTTCAGCTAATTTTTCATACTGTAAATTTAAATGTCTACTAACTTTATAGGCTAAATTAACTTCATCATTGGTTGAAATAGTCTTATCTTTCTTATAATAGATTGTTTTTACCGCAATATTATCAACAATAATATTATAATTTCTATCATAGATTCGACCACGTGGTGCAGAAGGGCCTTCAACTATATCAAGTGATAATTTTTCTAATTCTTTTTTATATTTATTATTTTGAATAATCATTACTTGGTAAAATTTAAGAAATACAAATCCAAATAAAATAAAAACAAGAACAAGAAGAAATGTTAATCTTCTTTTTACAATTTGTTCCAATACAGGATTTTTTTTCTTACTATGTAGTTTTCCTCTTTTTTTCATAAAACCCTCCTTCTATTACTAGTTTATCACATAATTACCAACTTATTTCATATATTTTTATTGGGTGATAAATATTTATAAAAATTTAATTATTAATTATATTAACCAAAAACTAACAATTAATGATATTTTAGAATATGCTTCAAAAAATAATATTGAACTTTCGAAAGCAGAATCTATTATAATATATAATTTTATAAAAAGAAATTATGTAAATATTTTAAATGGAGATGACTCTTCTATACAAGAATTAAAAAAATCTCTTCCTGAACCATTATACAATAAAATTATTGAATTATATCTAAATTATAAAAGCAAGTTACTTTTTTAAACTTGCTTTTCTAATCTTTCTTTTATATTTTGGTCAAATTTTTTATTTTTAATCATTTCTATTTCATCTTTATAAGGAGGGTTTTTACCAACATATGGAGTTTCTAATATTTTAGGAATAGATTCTAAACGTTCATTATAAATAATTTTTATTAGTGAACTAAAACCAATTGTACCAAAACCAATATTTTCATGTCTATCTTTGTGAGAACCTTTTATATTTTTACTATCATTAATATGAATACATTTAACATAATCAATTCCCACTATCTCATCAAAATAATCCAATAATTGATTAAAATCAGTAACATCATAACCAGCATCATTTAAATGACAAGTATCTAGACAAACTCCTATTTTATCTTTATTTTTTATTAAAGAAATAATCTTTTTTATTTCTTTAAAAGTAGAACCAATTTCACTACCTTTACCAGCCATTGTTTCTAATAAAATTGTAACCTCACTATCTTCAAGAATTATATTTAGAGCTGTAGCAATATTTTTAATTCCGACATCAACACCTAATCCAACATGACTTCCTGGATGCAAAACTAAATATTTAATACCTAATTGATTACATCTATTTACTTCTTCTTTTAAAAATTTAATTGAAAATTCATATTTTTCTGGATCACTATTATTAGCCAAATTAACAATATACGGAGCATGAACTATTACTTTAGCATAATCAATACCTTTTTCTTTAATTATCTTTAAAGCCTTACTAGTAAGTTCATCATTAATGGCATAACGCATTGTATTTTGAGGTGCTCCAGTATAAAACATAAAAGTATTAGCACCATAACTTAAAGTTTCTTCCAAACTACCTAATAACTGTGTATCTTTTTTAAAACCAACATGACTTCCTATTATTAACATCAAATCACTCCCTAAATTAAATATACCACCAAAACCAAAAAAATTCCAAAAAATTAACAGGTAAATTATATCTACCTGTTAATACAATTACATAATTTTAATAAGTAGTAGAATTAACTTTACATTCTGTACCACCTGGGTTTGACGGACTTCCAGCACCAGAAACTTTTACATTTTCTCTTTTTAAATCCTTCTCTTCTATTAAACTAGGTATTCCATGACCATTAGCATCAGTACCAATAAATTTATAGGTAGTTTTTCCATCTGACTTAGTAGGTGGAATTATTTGCACATACGCAGTTATTGTACTGCTTCCCCATGGAGAAAGTCCACCTTTTTCTAGCATTGATGGATCAACTTTTACATAATAAGTAGTACCAGATGATGCAACAACACCAGAAGTATTACATGATAGTTCATCATTAAGATACATATATCTAACAGCATTTATATATGATTTAGCTGTATCTACAAATGTATCCCTTCTAGATTGTGTAATATACCTAGTAATTGCTGGTATAGCAACAATCATTAATATACCCATAATTACAATTACTGCTAATAACTCAATCAATGTAAATCCTTTATTATTTTTAATACCCTTTATCATTAAATATTCTCCTCTCTATTTTATAAAAATAATATAACACGTTTTAAAAATAAATGCAATTAGAATCATGATTTTTATCGTAAATTTTTAATAAATATTTATATTTTTGGTATTTCCTTTCATAATAAAAATCTCTCCATTTCTTTTATTATATTAACATTAACGGGATTTTCATAATACTATTTTATCGTGGACATTTTGTTTGATCATGATAAAATGAACAATCACAATTATTCTTTTTTCGAACAGTATCATCTAACGTAGATTCAGGAAAAAATATTTTAGCACAATAGCTACTACATTTTTCACAATTTTCTTTCTTAACACAATTAGCTTTAGTTTGTGTTAATTCATTTGTAACTGACGATTCATAACAATAAAGATCATGAATCGTTAATTTGTCTTTAGCTTCCCCATATTTACAACTAACTCTTATTTCATAATTAAACCCAGTTTCCAGACCTTTCATTTTAATACCTGTGTTGCTTATTGATCTAGAACCACTTTCATCTAATTTTCTATCGGCAGAAGGAGACCCCTTTTCTTTGCTCTTATATATTTCCCAACTTATTGTAGATTCTTCATTAGTAGTACTATTATTTTTACAATAAAATTGAATAGTATTTCCTGTTCCAATATCACCTTGGTATGAAACTTTAACGGTCTTTTTAGTTGGTTTTGGTGGGGCTGAATCCGGCGTAGAATCATCGGATGGTTTTGTAATAGTTAATTTTGTTGATTCATGTGCTTTTTGTCCCGCACCATCCTCAACTTCAAAATGATGTTCAGAAGCACCATTAGCACAATGTGTATAAAGATAATAATAGCAGAATGGCCAATCACATTTATAATTATCAGGTCTAAGTTCTCCAAATGCCAACATAGTTCCTCCGGCTAAATAATTAGGCAAGTTTGTTGTTGCATCAATACTAGTATAAAGAGGCATTAAGTTAGTAAAGCCTGATATTCCAGCAACTGATAAGACACCATATTGAATACAGCCAGTTGAACTATAATATACTTCATTACCACTAGGATTACTAAGACCAAATACTATTGCTGGACGTTCAGCAATATACTTAACATTTGTAGTACATGTAGATGAATTTCCAGCTAAATCCTGAACAGTTCCTGTCCACAAAGTTCCAGCTGTGCTAGTAGCCTGACTTTGTGTTTGTCCAATTTTATTATTTAATTTATATTGAGTAGAATCAATTCCACTACCATTTTTAGAATCTACTCCAGTTACAGTAATCTCTGGAGCTTTATTAATATACCAATTATTTTTTCCTTTCTCACCATTAACTGTTATATTACATGTTGATGGTGGTGTTGAATCTTTATTAAAAGTAATATTACATTTTCCTATATTTCCAGCTCTGTCTACACTTTCACCATAATAATTAATATTACTTCCGTCTCCTTTTCTTGTAGTAGAAATACTTTTACTATAAGATTTATTGGCACTTCCAGATGATAGACACCCTTGCGTAGCTGTTAAACAAGAAGTAGGACTATCATCTTTATCATTTATAGTCATTTTCAATTTAACGTCTTTATCTGAGTACCAACCATTTTTTTTCGTTCCGCCATCAATTGATATATTACATTTTGGAGCAATGGTATCTAAGGTTATATAATTAGAGTCTGCTGTTTTTTGATTGTTATATATATCTATTAATTTTACACGTATTTTATATTTTCCATCTTTATAAATGTTTTTTGATAGTTTTACATTAGTTGAGGCTTCAGTCGAATTTCCTATTTCTTTGTATTCTAAATCCTCTACTTTTTTATTATTTTTATATATTGAGACAATGTATCCTGCAATTGTATCAGAATCACTCATAACTATTTCTATCTCTTTTTCATTATTTGTATAAAGATCACTTGTAAGTGTTGATCCTTCGTTCTTAAAAATTATACTACCGTTGTTATTTTTATGATCTTTATATTTTGCTCTTTCGCCATCTTTTGTTATTAATTCTCCATCATAGGCATATTGACCAGCACCCATTTTAGTAGCAGAAGCATAACTTTTATATACATCATATGGTTCTTTTTTATAATCTAAGATTTGATCTATATAGTTTTCTTCTATTAATTCATTTAATGTTACTGTTGTTTGAGTAAAAGTTCTTATTGGTAATCTACTTTTATGATCTGAAAAATATGTTTGAGCTGCTGCAACAAATAATTTAGCTTGAGCTAAATGATATTTTTCATGTGATCTTTTTATTACACTATTAACACCTACTATTGCAATAGTTCCTATAACACCTATTATTACTACTACTGCTAAAAGTTCTACTATTGTAAATCCTTTTTTATCTACCCTTCTCTTCATAAGATTTCACCATCCTATTATTTCAATTATAACAATATTATCTTAATTTGTAAATTAATTATATACGTATAATTCATGTTGAGCTCTCGTACAAGCAACATAGAGAAGATTTTTTTCATTTTTATGATAACTATTTTCTCTATTATTGTAGGCTATGACTGAATCAAATTCTAGCCCCTTTGACAAATAGGCCGGTATAATTATTAATTCCTTATGAAACTTTTCTTGTTCTTCTGCAATTAAGGAAACATGAACTTCTTGTTCTAATAATTTATATAATTTAAAAGCTTCTTTTTTATCTTTAGTAATAATCGCAATACTTTTATATTTTTTATTTAAAATATTTATATCAGTTAATAATTGTTCTTTTAAATTAATATTACCTTTTCTAAAAACAACAGGTAAATGCGCTGTTTTTCTAATCGCATTAACATGATTTAAATTTAATATTTTATTAGTATATTCAATAATTTCCGGTGAAGAACGATAAGTTTTTTGTAATTCTAAGTATTTCCCCTCAAATATACTTAGTAAATCTTTTAATGATTTATAACTATAGTATGGATTCATATTTTGATTAATATCACCTAATATTGTAAAATCTGCTTTTTTAAATATATTAGAAATAATAATATATTGTAATCTATTATAATCTTGAGCTTCATCAATAACTACTTGTTTAATATTACCTTCATATTGATAACCCTCCAAATTTCCTTTAATATAAGCATAGATTAAAGCATCTTCATAATTAATCTTATCATTTTTTAACATCATGTTAATTTCTATTTCTTCTACGGGGACTCTACAGTATTTACTAGTTAAAAATTGTTTATAAATTTGCTTATAATCTTTTTTAAAGTTAGCTTTTTCATATAACATTTTACTAAAAGTTGCCTTTTTCTTTAATGTACCTTTATAAAAATTTTCACTTAGTTTTTTAGCCATTTCTTCTATTCTTTCAAATAAAGGTAGTCGATTATATCGATAATTCAACATTTCATTTAATTCTTCCATGGTCATTAAATGAGTTTTAGATTCTAATATATCATCTTCTATTTTAGCATTCGCAATATAATCATCTAAAAAATCATCTAAGTCATTAATAATAACATCACTTTGCTTATATTTAATTAATTCTTGATTACAATCTTCATAAGCATAATATCTCGCAATAAAAGATGTATATGTTTCTACTTCTTTATAATCTTCAATAAAGTATGATAAATAGTCATTAAATGTAGTTTGTAAAGTGTTATCTTCACCTAATTCTGGTAAGACATTAGAAATATATTCTGTAAATATGTTATTTGGTGAAAAAATTAAAATATTATTACTTGATAAATTTTTTATTTGATAAAGTAAAAAAGCAATTCTATGTAGAGCAACACTTGTTTTACCACTACCGGCAATACCTTGAACAATTAAGTTTTTATCTTCTAGATTTCTAATTACTTGGTTTTGTTCTTGTTGAATAGTATTAACAATATTTTTCATTTTCTCATCTGATTCAGTAGCTAAAACTTCTTGTAAAACGTCATCATCTATATTTAAAGAATTATCAAAAACACTAATTAATTTATTGTCTTCTATTTTATATTGTCTTTTTCTTAATAATTCTCCTGTCATTAACCCCCCTGGTGCTTGATAAGAACAAGGACCTGTTTCAAAATCATAAAACAAGCTACAGATAGGACTTCTCCAATCATATAAAATATTATTTAAATGTTTATCTTTAAGATATGTTAAAGATAGATAAATATTAAAAATAGATCCCTCATCATCTTGAAAAACAATTGAGGCAAAATAAGGTTTACCTTTTACTTTAATAAGTCGTTTTAAATAATTTTGTTTTTGTAATAATCTATTTTCTTCTTCAGCTGTAGAAGTCTTTGCTTGAATAATATCTCCCTGATCAAAGGATGCAAAATCACTCCAAGCTAATTTTTTAAATTCAATTAAGTCATCACTAGAGATATGTACTTCTTTTTGTAATTCATCTATATGTTCATCTAATAATTGTGATACTTTTTTTAATATTAATTTTTCTTTTTTTAATTCTGCTTCTTTTATAGCCATAAATATCCTCCAAAGAAAAAGAAAACTACTTATGTAGTATTCCTACTCTATTTCTACCATATCATACTTTAAATTTGAATTCAATCAATGATACTTTATTTGACAACTTAATTTACTATTTTAACTATTATATTCTGAAACTTTTTGAGTAAATTCTGTTTTTATTTCCTCTAATCTAGCTTCAGTTTTAGCTTCAAATCTTGTGGCAATATTAGGTCCAGTATTAGATGCTCTAACAAGAGCCCATCCATCATCAAACAAAACCTTAACACCATCGATAGTTAAATAGTCATATTTTTTTTCTTCAGCATATTCTTTTATTTTTTCTATTATTTGAAATTTTTTATCATCAGTTGCTGGATATTTTAATTCTGGTGTTGAATAGTAAGTGTTTATTCCTGCTAATAATTCATCGACTGATTTATTGGTATGAGATAATAATTCCAACATTCTAAGTCCAGCATATAAACCACTATCAAAGCCTGGCCATCTATCTCTAAAATAAACATGTCCAGACAATTCACCACCAAAAGCTAAATCTTCTTCTCTTACTTTAGCTTTAGTATAAGAATTACCGGTACGATATTGAAGGGCTTTACCACCTAATTTTTCTATTTCATCAATTAATGATTTGGAACATTTAACATCTACTAAAAAAGTTTTATTAGAAACTTTATTAATAAGATTTCTAATAAATATTATCATATACTGGTCTGTTGGAATAAACTTGGCTGTATTAGATACCATACCCATTCGATCTCCATCCCCATCAAAAGAAATTCCAATATCTGCATGTTCTTCTAGAACTTTTTGTTTTAATTGTTCTAGATTACTTTCGACACAAGGATCAGGATGATGATTTGGGAAAGTACCATCACTAATATCATTTATCGTTATAATATCAATTGGAAATAAACTATATAATTTTTTCATAATAATACTTGTTGTTCCATTACCTGGATCTAAAACTACTTTAATTCTTCGAGGTCCAAATTTTAAGCTCTGTTTAAATAATTCTATATATTCTGGTTCAATATTATAATTAGTAATAGTTCCATTACCAGATGCAAATTCTCTTTTTAAGATATATGCTAAAAAATCTTGAATTTCTTGTCCTTTACAATTTCCTGATTCATCAAAGCCAAACTTAAAACCATTATCATCTTTAGGATTATGAGAAGCAGTTACCATAACACCACTAAAGATTTTTAATTTAATACAAGCATAGTAATACATAGGTGTGGTACATATATTTAAATAAATAATGTTAATCCCCGTTGAAGTTATTCCTTTCATTAAAGCATCACAAAGAGGTTTACTAGATATTCTATTATCGTGACCAATAACACAAGTTGTTTTACCGATACTTTTAATATAACTACCAAAACCTAATCCTATTGTATAAGCTGTATCTATATCAAGTTCTGTTGGATAAACTCCTCTAATATCATATCCTCTAAATATATTTTTATTGATATTTTCCTTATATTTATATGTCATGTTAACCTCTCCTTATAATATATTATCCATTTTAATCTTAACATAAATTTAGCCATTAAGTAACACATTTATAAATACTTTACATCGATTTCACATAAAAATAATTACTACTTAGTAATTATTTTACTTTTTTACTTTTGATTTCAATTTTTGTCTAAAATCATTAGCAAGTTTCTTTAAAGCTACAACCTTTTTCATATTTTTACCCGATATTTTAGGAAAGGCATTTAATAATCTTGTTATATAAAATGAATTTTGTTTTAATATTTTATTGGTTAAATCTTTAATTTCTTCGGTAGCATCATGATTTACATACTTATTAGAAGATACTTTAATTTTACATAAAGTTACAATTGAAATAATCATATCAACAACAAAAATAATCATTAAAATAATAGAAATTATTTCAAGATTTATTGGACTAAATAGTTGTAAATACTTCATTATAAAAGGATGTATAAAATGTATTAAAATAACTCCCCCTAAACCGAAACTAACCGAAGTAGTTATACAAATTCTTCCATCTAAATTAAATCTACGTTGAGAATAATCCCACCAACGAATTTTAAATATTTTTTCTAAAACATAACTAGTAAGAAATTCAATAATAGAACATAAAACAGTAGCTAAAATAAATAAAACTATTAAATCATTCTTATATTTTTGAAGGCAAATTGTCATTAAAATACAACAAACACCATAAATAGGTAAATATGGACCTAAGAAAAAGCCTCTATTTAAAATTAGTTTTCTATAAAAACAACTACTAGCTATAATTTCTACAATATATCCTAAAAAAGAATAAATAATAAATAATAAAAATAATAAACAAAAATTATACATACTACTACCACCTAATACTTAATTTCTATAGAAATAATATTACTACTATTCCTAATAATAAACAATAAATAGAAAAATATATTAGTTTTCCTTCTTTTACTATTTTGGCAAACCATTTAGTAAATATATATGTAAATATACCTGCTACTAAAGTTGCAATTAAATAAAGAACTACTTGACTTCTAGTAAGAGTTAATTCTAATAAGTCTTTTACACCAAGAATAGAAGTTGCAATTGAAATAGGAATATATAAGATGAAAGAAAAATTAAAGGCTGTTTCTCGTTTTAATTGTTGGAACATACCACCTACGATAGTCGCACCACTTCGACTAATTCCAGGAATAATTGCTATCATTTGATAAAGACCTATAATAATAGAATCTTTAAAACTAATTTCACTTTCTTTTTTACGTCCTTTGAAATTTCTAATTAAGAATAAGAACACTGCTGTTACTAAAAGCATTACCCCTACAAATTTTACGTTATTTTCTAGTATATTAAGAAAATCTAATTTTGTAGCAATTAAGCCTAAGATTCCAGCAGGAATAGTTGCAATAATAATTTTTAAAGCATACTGATAATCTTTCTTTGTTTCTGTTCTTTTGTCTTTTTTTAATATATAACTAAAAAATGATTTAATTAATTTAACAATATCTTTCCAAAAGATAATTATTATAGCAATTAAACTACCAAAATTAGTAATAGTTGCTAATATTTCAAAATCAATATTAATACTTTGATGTAATTTTTCAATTATTGATTGTAATATCAAAAGGTGTCCACTACTAGATACAGGAATTGGTTCTGTAATTCCTTGTAACATTCCTAAAAGAATATATTCAATAAGTTTTAACATATAAATTCCTTTCTATTATTTATTTTTCTCCTAATTTATAACTAATTCCACAGCCTAAGACTAAGCAAATTAAACCAATTAAGATTTGGGGAATTGAAAAAACAATTGTCATTTCTAATATAGTAGAAATAGGTATAGCTATTATGGATGCTATAATAAATCCTAAGACTCCAAAATAAGTTTTTGTTTCATATTTTTTAAATAAAAATTCAATCAATTTCGAAATTAAGACTATTCCTATTAAAACACCGATACCAAAGATAGCTAAAATTATAAAATTAGGTCCTATATTTTTAAATGAAGTAAATTCTTTTATAACTGCTATAACTGGATAATAATATCCTAAAAGCATTAGAACTAAAGAACCACTAATACCTGGTATTACCATAGTAGCCGCAGCAATTACTCCTACTATGAATAATAAAATATATTGAATAAAATTCATACTTGTAAGACTAACTGTTAAATTTGTTTTAAATATCAAATCGGAACAAGTCATTAAAATAACTATTAAAAATGTTATTGCAAAAATTACATAACTTGATATTTGTTTTGATTGCTTTTTTCCTTTAACTTTGGATGCCAACATTGGAATTCCCCCTAGGACTAATCCTACAAAAAATAGACTAGTTGGAATAGGATAATGCTTATATGAATAATCAATTACTCTACTCAATGAGACTATAGCTAAAATCATTCCAATAGCGATTGGAATTAAAAATGCTACGTTTTTTTTGAAATTTTTAAAAAAGTGACTAATTGCTCCAATAAATTGTTCATAAATACCTAAAATTAATGCTAACGTGCCCCCACTGACACCAGGAATAATATTGGCTATTCCCATAATAAATCCTTTTATAATTAAAATAATATTTTTTTTCATAAACACTCCTTAATTTTCATATATTTCCATTATTAATGGAATTACATTTTTTTTACGAGAAATACATCCAGCTATAAAATCTCCTTGTTTAAAACCTTGATTATACATTACTTCGACTTTATCTTGAGCTTTAGTATTATAGATAAGATAAGAACCTTTTTTTATAATATCTGTAACATAAAGTGCTAAAAAGTCATAATGATTAGCTTCACTAACACTATCTAATACTTGAATATATTGATCTATTTCTTTTTCAATATCAGAAAAATTCATAGTGAAGAATTGACCGATACCAAAAGTACTTTTTCCTACGGTATAAACTTTAAAGTCGTTATACAAAACATCTTCTTTACTCATACCAGTTAATGAAGTACCAGCCTTTAATAAGTTCATTCCATATTCTTCATAGTCAACTTCTGCCAGTTTTGCTAATTCTTTAACTGCTTCAATATCTTTATCAGTTGCAGTTGGACTTTTTAGTATTAAAGTATCAGAAAGAATTCCTGAAAGCATAGCACCAGCTATATTTTTGGGAATGTCAATATTTCTTTCTTTATATAATGTATAAATAATGGTACAGGTAGAACCAACGGCCATATTTCTAAAATTAACGGGAATATTAGTAGTAAGACTACCTAAATTATGATGATCAATGATTTCTATAATTTCAGCTTCTTCAATGCCATCAATACTTTGTTCTCTTTCATTATGATCCACTAATATTACTTTTTTAGGTTCTTTTTCTGATAAATCAGTTATTTTTAATAAACCTAAACATTTATTATTAATATCAACAATTGGATAATTAGTATGTTTTAATCTATCATTAATATCTAATACATCATCAACAAAATCTGTATCAAAAAACTTAGTTGGATTATAACTTGTCATCATTGTTTTAATATAATTAGCTAAGGAAAGAACCCTTGATACATGATATGTATCATAATTAGTTCTAATGATATTTACTTTATTTTCATGAGCTAATTTTAAATGTTCTGGTTTAATAATACCCGCTCCTGTTATAATCATTAGTTTTACTTTACTTTCAATGGCATATTCAATTATACTATGACGATCACCTACGATTAAAATATCTTGATTAGATAAACTAATATTCTTTAAAAAAGTTTCTTCTTTAAAAGCTGCGGCTAAAATTTTTCCTTTTATTTCTTCATCAAAGCATAAAACAGGACTTCCTTCAATTGTGCTTAGAATATTTTGATAAGAAGTATCTAAATAAATTCCATTTTGATAAATCATTGTCTTTGATAAATCTTTAATCGTAATCAAGCCTGTAAATATATCGTTTTCTTTAACAATAGGTAAACCAGTTAATTCTTCTCCTAGCATATATTGATATCCTTTAAAGATTGAATCTGTTTCCTTTAAGAAAAAACCTTTATGATAATTAATGTCTTTTAACTGAAGTTTAACATCATTTAAATAACCAGGCTCTTCTAGATTAAAGGTATGTAATGCATACTTAGTTTCTTTATTAACTGAGCTTAAGATACGAGGTTCTGTATCATTACCACACTTGTTTTCTAAATATGATAAACTAATCGCTGCCATAACAGAATCAGTATCTGGTTTTTTATGACCAAATATATATATCCCCATGATTTCATTCCTTTCTCTACTATAACAGTATAACATATAATAATAAGAAAAAAAAGAAGAGATTACAAACAATCTCTTTACAATTTAAAAATATTAAAATATAATATACAGCTAGAAAAAACGAATTAGTTAGGAAGCAGAAATATGAAAGTAAAGATTATAACAATAATTCATTTATTACTAGGAATGACATCTATTATAATTGGTATATTACTACAGATTGAAGTTAATAAATCAAAATTATTTACATCTAATCAAAATGATATTCATCTTGATTTAATTGAAGTTAATACCTACTATGAAAATAATACTAATCTTGAATATATAAATTATGTAAACAGTTTATGGGCTTGGCCAACTGATTCGAATTATTCTATTTCTAATCCTTATAGTTCTTATCATCCTGCTATAGATATTATACCTAGCTCCAATTATGAAATTTATTCGGCGCAAAATGGAGAAGTTATTACTAATAGTTATAATTCTGTCAATGGTAATTATTTAGTTATAAAACAAGATAATGGTTACTATACTTTATATGCTCATCTATCTCAACCCTTGGTTACAGTAGGTCAAAAAGTTCAAAAAGGACAATTATTAGGTATCATGGGAAAAACTGGTACTGCTACGGGAATTCATCTTCATTTTTCAATCTGGGATGGCTATCCTTTTAAAAGTAATTCCATTAATCCATTTGATTTTTATAAAAATTAATTGTTAATTTTAGTATACTTTTCATCAATAATAGAATATAAGTATGTCTCAATACTCTTATTACTTAATTCAGAAATAGCTTTTTTATATCCTAATAGTTGTTTCTGATAAGCTTCATCTAGAGTATTTTTTAATTTATAATCAATAATTATAATCTTGTCATCTGCTTCAATTAATAAATCTATAATTCCACGCTTAAATGTTTTATCTTCCTGATAAATAAATTCATATTCTTTATAAAATTTATATTCTAAGTTATTTTTAATCATGTCACTTTCTATAAAATGTTTAATTTTAGGAACAAGCTCTTTATCTATACTATTATAATCAGGATTTTTAAAATCTATAAATTCTAAAATTTCATGTATTTTAGTTCCCAACTGCATTTTTAAAGATTCTTCTTTAGTAATTAAATTATGCTTATTCTTCGAATATTTTTCTTCTATTACTTCTTCTTCTAAAAAATTATAATCTAAAATCTTAATTTGATTAGTTTTTTTAGAATTAAGTACTTCTTTAGTATTTAAATTATAAAGATAATCTTTTGTACATTTTACTTTTTGTTCTTCTATATAAGGTAAAATACTAGGATAAATATATTTAATCATATCATAAAAAGATTTAATTTTTTCTTTTTCTATATTAGTCTCAGAAATATTAGGCATGACTAGTATCGTTTGTTCTTTAGCTCTAGTTAAAGCAACATAAAACAGTCTTATTTTTTCACTTAATTCTTCCCGTTTGACATCTTGTTTAAATAAAGTTTTATATATGGTAGGTTTATAAAAATTATCAAAGTAAGGAATAATAATTCCATATTTATCACTATATAAAATATTATCATTTAAATCTCTCATACTAAATTCTTTACTAAATCCAGAAAAATAACAAATTGGGAATTCTAAACCTTTTGATTTATGAATAGTCATAATTTTAACAGAATTATTAGTATTATTATTTAAAGCAAATGTTACTTTATGATTAGCAGCAAAAATATCATTTAGATAATTAATAAAATCATTTAAATCATTACCATTTTCTGAAAAATTTTCAATTAAATTATAAAAGTATTCTAGCCTTAAGCGACTTATTTGAATATCCCCTACTTTTAATAAGTTTTCTTCATACTGAAATATTTCACCTAATTTAATAAAAAACTGTTTAGTTGATAACTCATAATAATAATTATAAGCTTCTTCTAATTTTTTATAAATAAGGCTTTCTTTATAGGTATCATTAGTAATATAGTCAAATAATATATCATCATTTTCTCTAAATAAGAAACTTCTTCCAATTGATAAAAAAGCATATTTAAACGTTTCACTATAATCTTCTTGATCAAGACATTGAATTAATTTTAATAAATTTTTAATTACTAAAATATCATTACCTTTAGTTAATTCTTCATCTTTATATAAACTAAGAGGAATTCCTAAGTATTCAAAGACTTTTTTATAATTATCAAAATCACTACTTCTATCAATTAATATAACAAAATCATTATAATCGATATTTTTTAAAACTTTTGTATCTTTATCAAAAATCTGATATTTAGAATCTATTTTATTTTTAATATCATTAGCTATAATAAATATTTCTTGTTCATTATTAGAAAATTCTTTAGATGGTTCATAAGTTAAAATAGACAAATCATAATTTTGGGTAGTTTTTCCTTCATTATCATAAGAATTATTACCAAAAACCATTTGATGAGTATTTTTATAGTCTGCTCCTCCAAGATAATCATCCATTAACGAATTAAATATCAAATTAATACCATTTAAAACTTCTTTTCGTGATCTAAAATTTTTTAATAAATCAATTTTTCTTCCTTGATTATTGTTATTACTATAAAGATCATATTTTGATTTAAATATATAAGGATTAGCATTTCTAAATCTATAAATTGATTGTTTAATATCCCCTACCATATAAACATTATTGTTACTGATTAAAGAGATAAAAAACTCACCAATATCATTCGTATCTTGATACTCATCAATCATTATTTCTTGGAAACTATTTTTTAATTCTTCTTTTATTTCTTCATTTTCAGAAACAAGTTTAATAGCCATTCTATTAATATCAGAAAAATCAAACATATTATTGGATAATTTATAGTGATTAAATTGTTTGTCAAATTCTTTAATAATATCAATAATTATATTAATATTTTGTTTCGTAGCTAAAATCTCTTCTTTTATTTTTTTACTGTTTTCATAAAGACAAAGTTCTTTAATTTCTTTTATATAACTACTTAATGCTTCTTTTAATTCTTTTACTTCATCTTCCTGGTTTCTAGGTAGATTTGGTAATCTAAAATCTAAAGCTTCTACTACATCATCATAGTTGGTAGCTTTATATAATTTAGCTAGTTTATCTTCTAATTTTATAATATAGTCAAAATCTAAATATAAGTTTAATTGTCTTACTATCTCTTTTATTTTTAAGATTAACTTTTGGATTTCTTTATAATAATTGTCAATACTTTGTGAAATAAAATCTTCAGTATAATAAGTATCTAGATAGTTATCTAAATAATCTTGTTTATTATATTTCATATCTAAACGATCATTAAGTTTTATTAAGAGATTTTTTAATTCTTTATCATCTTTAAAACAAAAGTTTTGAATAAATTGATGAAATTTTATATCATCTTGTTCATAATATTTATTAAAAATATTTTCGATAATTTCTAGTTTTTTTAGATATAATAAAGAACTATCAGTTATACCTACTTCTTTATTGATATTTAATACTGTATGATATTTTTTTACTAAACTAAGAGAAAAACTATCGAATGTTGTAATATAACTTGAGTCTATTAAATTTGCTTCTTCTATTTTTCCATTCTCTCTTAGTTTTGAACGGATTCTATCTTTCATTTCTTTAGCTGCTGCATTAGTAAAAGTTAAAATTAAAATTTCATTAATATGGATGCCTTCTTCTATTTTTCTTAATACACGTTCAGATAAAACGGCCGTTTTTCCACTTCCAGCCCCAGCTGATACAATAATATTACTACCTTCTAAATTAATTGCTTCTAATTGTTGGTCAGTCCAATTATTTGCCATCTGTATCACCTCCTAAGAAGTCTAAATTATCTTGTTTATCTAGATAAATATAATCTTTATTATGGACAAAGCAAACGTCTCTAAATTCACAATAAGAGCAAGGTTTTTCAGCATCAACTATTTTAGGATTAATTGAAAAGTCACCATCTAATATATTATTAGCTGTACTATTAATAATTTGGTCAGTATATTTTACTACATTGTATATTTCTAAATCTGATAAAATTTTACTATTTTTAGAAAAAGAACCATCTTTATTCAACTTCAATCCTTTAATATAACTACTATCTTGATAACTATGATCAAATTTTTCTAATCGATCTATTTCATTAGTAGAATATCCTTGTAGTTTTAAATTACTTTGTTTAATATCATAGTAATTTTTCTTATTTTCAAATTTAAAAGTTGGAAATAACACTCTTTGAAAATACATACCTGTAAAAATTGGTGATGTAAATAAAGATGATTTACTCAATAAATATAAATATATTGGAAGTTGCATATTAAGTCCATATTTCATATTATTAATATTTGTATTAATATTCCCTGTTTTATAGTCAACGACAGCAAAATAAGTATCATCAATGTTCTTATAATATAAAATTTTATCAATTTTTCCAGTAAAATATACTCTATCCGTAATTGGTAAGGTAATTTCTTTTTCAGTTATAATATTTTCATAAACTGATTTTGATTCTAATTCTTTTATAATTTCAATATCTTCTTTTAATTTTGGTTTTAAATCTTGTAAAAAGAATCGTTCTTTAATAGATAATTCATATTTACTTAAAAAATTCTTCCATTCATAATCAAAATCAAACTCTTCGTGATACATTACAGAGAATATGTAATGAAATAAATTTCCAATTAAAATAGAAAAATTATCAACAAAAGGATTTAGTTTTAAAATATAATTAATATAATACTTAAAAGCGCATAAATTATAAGTATTTAAAGAAGTATAACTTAATGTTAAATTATTATTTAAATATTTTTGATAACTATTTAAATTAAGATTAGTAAACTGATTATTATAAGTATTATATTGAATCTGATAATTATTATTTAAAGTAAATAATAAAGCAGGCTTTTCACCATATTTATAATAATTATCTAAATATTGTCCTAATTTTAACTTATTATAAATATCTGAATTATAGATTTTATCGTTATTGTAAGGCTCTATTTCCAGGTTTAATTCTTTAATTAAAGAAGATGGTAAATAATCATCAAAACTACTTTTTTCTTTATAAGAAAGATATAAATTTTTGATATGAGATAAAATTTCAATAACGTTTTCTTTAATTAATAAATTTTTTTCTTTAGTTGAATATAAATCGACTTCTTTTTTTATTTTATCAGTAATATAATCTTCATCTTTGTAAGTTTTAGGTAAAATATCTTGATTTAATCCTACCACAAATAAAAAACAATCATCATCAATGACATCTTCTTCTAAGTTGATTATATTAACAGCGTTATTTAGTCTGTTTGGTTTAATATATGTATGTTTTAATTTATCAATTAAAAACTCATGATAATACTTACTATCTTCCAAATTAATCAAACTATTAAGGACTGTAATTAGTTGATCTGTAATCTGACTTTTAAAAGCTGGTAGCTTTTTAGATTTTAAATAATCATATACAATTTTTGTTCCATATAAAGAATCCTGCATATTTAAATTAATAGGAATTTTAAAATAAGAAAATAATTTATAAATAGTATATAAATAATCTCTAGAAAGATTGGCGATAAAAATTTTATTTAAACTCACATTAGCTTCTACTAAACGTAATATTTCTTCAATAACGAATAAGATTTCATCTTCTAGGCTTTGACACTTAAATACCTTTTGTTTTAACTTTTTAGTTTTTTTGTGATTATTTTTTAAAAATATGGCTTGTTGAAACATTTTCTCTTCATATTTATCTAATACATCATATTTTATAACTATTATCTGTTTAGTTTTAAGATAATCTGGAAATAAATAATCAAATTTTAGGAGCTTTTGGTTTATAAGTTCTTGCTTTAAAGTTTGTAAAAATACTAATTTCTTATTTTTATATTTTTTATTTATATCAATGACATAAAGATTTTTTAAATAAGTTTTACATACGTCAATATTATAATTATATTTTTCCATCAAATAATTAATAGTTACATTATCATAAGAAAAAAAGTAATGATCTTTAAATTCTTGTTTAGTCATGAATTTCCAATCATATATTTTATCATTATATTTACTTAAAATTTTTTCTTTTATAGAAGTAGGACATACTATTAATAATTCACTATCTAAATACTTTTCTAGGTTCATACTATTCACCAAATTAATTATATCAAACTATTGTTTTTTAATAAATAGAATTATTCGTAAAAAAAAACAATCCTGCAATAAACTAAGATTGTTTTTTTGGATTATTCATGTTCTTTGATAAGACTGGTGGTTTGTTTTCTTTTGCATCTATACTTTCGTCTTTTTCCATACATGATATTATACTATCTGCAATAAATTCTTTATCAGTATAACTCTTTTGACTATCTTTATATCCTTCTTTATCTTTTTGGTAATTACTAGTAGTAGAAAAATTAATTAATTTTTGCCTTGCTTTTTCAAGTTCTAATCTCATAATAGTGGTAGCTTTTAGAGAATCTTTTAATTCTTCTGTAATTTGTTCTGATTCTTTAGCAACTAACTCTTTGTCAAGAGCGTCATCAATAATTGTACGATTATTACCAAGCTTATCATTAATATTATTAAATACAATCTTCTTATTTTCGTTATCTTTCATTATAAAATTACCACCTAAGATAGCTAAAACTATACCGGGTATATTTTCCATAATAGTGGTAGGAGCTGAAATAGATATATGGTAAAGACTTTCACTTATACTATTTGGAATATAATAACTCATTATACTAGTGAAACAAAATAGAACTTTATAGAATGACTCCTTATATGACCAGTCTTTTTCTATTATATATTCTGCCAAAAACTTTCTGGTAGTTGCGATATCAAGTTTTTGATATTCTTTTTTTGAAATTTCACTCATATTTTCAAAATTATGAGCAATTTCTTCTTTAGATGTATTATCAAATCTATCATCTTTTTGATTGTAATTATCTTGAAACAAACTAACAAACCTATCATTTTTTCTTAAATTAGAAATATTTCTTTTTAATATTTTATTGGCATTTTTTAATTTAGCTTTTTCTATTTCATACTTGGTAGATTCTTCTAATTTTTCTTTTTCCGTTTTAGCTTTGGAAAACTTTCTTAACTTTTTTTTATTTTTTTGAATTTTTGTTAATAACCTTTCCCCTGCTATACCTACTAAGATAGGAGCAACATAACATAGAGGCTGTATCATATATAGAGGAATAACATTTAATGCTTTTGGAATTAGACCTATTCCTATAAACCAAGGAATTATCGAAAATAACCCAGTAGTTATTATTCTTTTTTTTAAGCGATTTTTATTTAATATATTTATTTTTTCATCTAAGCATTCTATTTTTGTACAATTTTGATCATATTCTTTTTTAAATCTTTCTCTTATTTCTTTTGAATCATTAATATTCATATCCAACCCTCCTAATTTTTCTCTAAATACGGATAAAGAAGCAATTAAGCTTCTTTAACTTCTACAACTGTTTGTTTTTTGTAGCTTCCACATTTTTTACATACTCGATGTGGTTTAATCATTTCTCCACAAGTTGGGCATTTAGTCATTGTTGGTGCTACCATAGCTTTATGAGCTTGTCTAGTTCTTTTTCTAGTTTTAGAAACTTTACGAAATGGTACAGCCATTATAATCACTCCTTTTTATCAAAGTTTTTTAATAAATCATTAAATGGATTATTAGAAGAATCTTGTTCTTCTTCACTTATTAATTTCCATCCATCCCCATGAAATTTACTGAGATCCTCAACCTTAGTAAACTTTAGGGGAATCTCTAGTACAATATTTTCCCACAAAAACTCAAATAAATCAAGTTTATTTTCATCTTTTTTTAAACTTTCTTCTAAAATATCATCATATTTTATAGAAAATGGATATTCTACTTTCTCTAGAGAAATAGAATCTAATAAAATCATCTTTCCTTCTATTTGGATATTTACGTGAATACTATCATCACTATCATGAAACAACTTACCTTTAACATGAATGTTTTCTAGTTTTTCAACTTCACTATCTTTATAATAATTTTCAGGTATTATAATATCTTTATCAATTGTATAATCTTCAAATAAGTCTAAATCTATAATCATTTTATCACCTATTATAATTGTAACATATTTTATCTAATTTATCTTTATTTTAAGCTAATTTTGTGCTAGAATTATAACTATTAAAAAGAGGTGATAAAATGGCAGTTGGTATTATTGCTGAATATAATCCATTTCATAATGGTCACATGTATCATCTACAAAAAGTAAAAGAAATGTTTCCTAATGAACCCATTGTGTTAATTCTTTCAGGAAATTTTACTCAGCGTGGTGAACCTTCTATTATTGATAAATGGAAGAAAACTAGTATTGCAATTAAAGCCGGAGTTGATTTAGTAGTAGAACTTCCTTATGTTTTTGCTACTCAATCTGCTGATTTCTTTAGTTATGGAGCAATTACTCTTTTAGAACAATTAAAGGTTGATAAATTTGTCTTTGGAAGTGAAATCGATAATATTTCAGAATTGACAACAATTGCTCAATGCCAAATTAATAATCCCGAATTTGAACAGTTAGTAAAAATATATTCTAAATTAGGAAGTAATTATCCTACTGCTTTATCAAAAGCAGTATATGATTTAACTAATAAAAATATTAATGCTCCTAATGATTTATTAGGGGTTAGTTATATTAAAACTATTTTAAAATATAATTATCAGATTAAGCCTATCTGTATAAAGAGAACTAATGATTATCATAGTAAAAGTCTTAATAAAATATGTAGCGCTACGGCGATTAGAGAAGCTTTAAAAAATCATCAGGATATTTCTAATACTATTCCTGATTTTGTAGTACCATATTTAAATAATCTTCATTTTAAGGAAGATTACTTTCCCCTATTAAAATATAAAATTATTACTGAGGATAATCTTGATCGATATCAAACTGTTGATGAAGGTATTGATCAAAAATTAAAAAAAGTAATTAAAAATTGTTCTTGTTATGATGAGTTAATAAATAATATAAAATCCAAACGGTATACATATAATAAGTTATCAAGAATGCTTATGCATATTTTAATAGGATTTACTAAAGATTTTGCTGAAAAAGCCAAAGAGATTGAATATATTCGAATTTTAGGTTTTAATAATATTGGTCAAAAGTATTTAAACACAGTAAAAAAAGATGTTAATTTAAAAATCCTTAGTAAATTTGAAAAAAATTATTCAAAAATACTAGATTTTGAATTAAAAACTACCGAAATATATGATTTAATTGAAAATGATAATTTGTTATATGAAGAATATACAAATCATTTAGGAAAGAAGGAATAATAATGATAAAATTAAATAATCGTGGAAATCTAATTATTATAAGTGGACCTACTTGTGCTGGTAAAGCCTCTGTCATTAATAAATTATTAGAAACAAGAGAAAATACAGTCTGCCCTGTTTCTTATACTTCAAGACCAATGCGAAAAGGAGAAGTCGACGGTGTTGATTATCACTTTATTTCCAAAGAAAAATTTGAAGAAAAAATAAAAAACAATGAATTTCTAGAATATGCTAAAGTACGATATGGAGAATATTTTGGTACTCCTAAAAAAGAAGTGGAAGATCTATTGAATACTGGAAAAGATATTATTTTGGAAATAGATGTTCATGGTGCTGCCCAAATCAAAAAATTATTTCCTGAAACTATTTTGATATTTATCTTAGCACCATCAATGGAAGAATTAAAAAGAAGAATTATTGCACGAGGTGCTGATACAAAAATCGATCAAATAATAGATCGTTTTCAAACTGCTTATAAAGAGATTAATAAAGTTAATGATTATAACTACGTTGTAGTTAACGACGTTTTAGAAAATGCAGTTGAAAAAGTTAATTCTATCTTAATTTCTGAGAAATGTCGTGTTGATAGAATTGAAGAATTAGATGTTCAAAATCAAGAAGAATTTATGCATGAATTATTAATTGATAAAAATTTTACTCATTAAAAAAAGAAAAGTAGCTTTTCTTTTTTTATTCTATTACTTCTATTTTTATTAAATTAGTTGGACCTATTTTATTAGTATTAGGAAAACTACCAGTTACAATTACTTTGTCGTTTTTACCTAAATTCATAAATTCTTTGGCTTTGTTTACACTTAATTCTAATATTTCATCTGTTGAATTACAAACTTTTAAGGTAGTTGTATAAACTCCCCAATTTAGAGCTAAACTACGACAAATTTTTTCATTAGGACAAAGGGCTAAAATTGGTGTTTTTGGTTTTAAATTACTAATAATTTCAGCAGTGGAACCACTCATAGTGGCAGCACAAATTAATTTAGCCTTTAAACGGTTAGCACTTTCAACGACATTTTCTGCAATAGCCATTGGTACACTATCAAGTATCTCTTTATTCGAGATATAATTGAATTCAGCATATTTTTCAGCTACCTCACATATGTCAGCCATAGCTTTAACAGTTTCTACGGGATGTTTTCCTACAGTAGTTTCTCCACTTAACATTACAGCATCTGTTCCATCTAGAACTGCATTTGCTATATCACTAGTTTCCGCTCTTTTAGGTCGATTTCCTTCCATCATAGATTCAAGCATTTCAGTTGCTGTAATTACTATTTTTCCCATCTTTCTACAAGCCTTAATCATTAACTTTTGAGCATGAGGTACTTCTTCACTAGGAATTTCTGCTCCTAAGTCACCTCTTCCTATCATAATACCATCAGATATTTCTAATATTTCTGTTAAATTATTTATTCCTAATTGACTTTCAATTTTACAGATTAGTTTGATATCTTCTCTATTATATTTTTTAATAAGTTCTTTTACCTCTAGAACATCTTCTTTACATGACACAAAAGAAATTGCTAAAAACTCTCCATCATGCTCACAGGCATATTTAATATCTTCTCTATCTAAATCACTAATATAAGGTATATTTAATTTAATTCCTGGTACATTGATACTTTTACGATTTCCTAAAATACCACCAGTTATAATCTCACAGGTTACCCCATCTTCTTCTTTGCTGATAACTTTTAATTTCATTTTAGCATTTTCTAAAAAAATATCACTACCGACTTGTAGGGAATCTAATGCTTCTTTATGATTAACACTAAATCTTTCACTATTTCCTAAAACATTATCTTTGATAATACGAATTTTTTTACCTACAATTAATTCAATCTGATTGTTTTCAAAAGTTCCAGTACGAAACTCTGGACCTTTGGTATCCCATAAAATAGCAATCGGTTTATTAGTACGTTTACGACATTCAGCAACCGCTACTAGAGCTTTTTGTCTTTCTTCTAATGTAGCATGAGTAAAATTAATTCTAGCTACATTCATACCAGCCAATATCATTTTTTCCATTATATCAGTATCATAACTAGCTGGACCTATACTACAAACTATTTTTGTTTTTTTCATAAAATATTACTCTCCTTTTTATTTTTGACATTTTGGACAATATGTAGTACCTCTTCCACCAATTCTCGTTTTTTCTAAGATAGTTCCACACTCAGGACATTTTTGTCCACTTTTACCATGAACTAACAATTCATTTTGAAATAAACCATGTACACCTTCACTGGAAGTAAAGCTTTTAATAGTAGTACCACCTAATTCTATGGCTCTATTTAAAACTATATTAGTGTTTTTAATAATTTCTTGACATTGTTTTTTAGTAATTAAATTAGAACTTTTAAGTGGTGAAATTTTACTCATAAATAATATTTCATCATCATATATATTGCCAATTCCTGTAATAATACTTTGATCTAAAAGACTGGTCTTAATTGGAATCTTTTTAGTTTGAAGTTTTGTATATAAATAGTTTGCATTTAAATTAGTATCATTATATTCATAGCCCATCTCTTTAAGGGGTGATTCATTTAAGTAATTATCCTTGGATAATAAATGCATTTTGCCAAATTTTCTAACATCATGAAATCGCATTTGCGTATTATCATCAAAGGTAAAAATAACATGTTCATGTTTAGCTATAGGATCTTCTACTGTTCTAAACATAAACTTACCTTCCATTCGTAAATGAATAATCAAAGTATTTTTAGATAAATTAATTACAATCCATTTTCCCCTTGTACTAATATCTTCTATAGTTTGATTTTTTAAATTTTTTTTAAACTCTAAAACCGATGGGCTCTCAATAATATTATTCCATAACACATCTACTTTTTTTATCTTTTTACCTATAATTTTGGCTTTTAAAAATTTAACTACAGTTATTACTTCTGGTTTTTCTGGCATAAATACCTCCTAATTTACAATAAAATACTAATATAAATAATAATTTAGCAATTTATTTTGCTTCATACCAATTGTTTCCAAATTCTATACTAACTTTTAATGGTACTTCTAATTTATATGTATTTTCCATAATATCTCTTACAATTTCAATTACTGTTTCTAATTCCTCTTTAATGACATTAAAAACTAATTCATCATGTACTTGAATAATCATTTTACTTTTTAAACCTAACTCTTTAAATTTATCATAAATTTCAACCATGGCTTTTTTTAAGATATCAGAGGCTGTTCCTTGAATAGGTGTATTTAAAGCAATTCTTTCGCCCCCACTTCTTACAAGATAATTCTTATTTTTCAACTCATCAATAATTCTTTTTCTATTCATTAAAGTTTTAACATATCCCGTTTCATAGGCATTCTTTTTCTGAATTTCCATATATTCTTGAATACCTGGATAAGTATTCAAATAATTTTCAATAAATTGCTTAGCAGTTTTTATATCTATCCCTAAATCTTCTGATAAACCAAAACTACTTATTCCATATAAAATTCCAAAATTAACAGCTTTGGCTGCTTTACGCATATCTTTGGTAACTTCAGTTATATCAACATGAAAAATATCGCTGGCTGTTTTAGTATGAATATCAAGATTTTGTTTAAATGATTCAATTAAATTTGTAGCATTAGACATTGACGCAAAGATTCTAAGTTCCACTTGTGAATAATCACTTGATAATATTACTGAATTATCATCTGGTATAAAAGCGGTTCTAATTAATTTTGAATATTTTTCACTAGCTGGAATATTTTGAAGATTAGGACTAATACTAGAAAGTCGTCCAGTTCTAGTTAAAGTTTGTGTAAAAATGGTATGAATTCTGCCATCTTCTCTAATTTCATTTTTTAAACCAACAGCATAATTAGTATATAACTTATTAATGGTTCGATAATCTAAAATTTTCTTTACAATAGGATGAAAGTCAATAATTTTATCTAAAATATCTTTACTAGTCGAATATTTACTATTTTTAACTTTTTTGGGATAAGGGATTTGTAATTTATCAAACAATATATCACCTAATTGTTTAGGAGACATAATATTAAATTCCATTCCAGCTTCTTCATATATTATAGTAGTTAATTTATCCATTTCTTGTTTTAATTCAGCGGCAATTTGATCCAGATAATCCCCATCTACTTTTACTCCAGTTATTTCCATATCAGCCAACACCTCAGAAAGAGGCATTTCAATGTCTTCAAATAATGATAATTCTTCTTCTTTTTCTAATTCTTCAATCATCATATCTTTAATCTCATAAATAAACTTAGCTTTTTCCATACATAAAGTAGCAGTTTTTTCTTTTTCAACAATTAGCCTTTTACTATCTGTTCCGTAAGTAGTTTCATATAATTCTATATCATATTTAAATTTTTTTGCTAAATAAGAAATGTCATCTTTAACTGTATAATTTAAAAGATATGCTGCAATCATTAAATCAAAGGTTGTATTTTTAATCTTAATTCCATATTTATTTAGACAAAAGATAGATTTTTTTAAATCATAAGTAAATTTATTATTTTTAGAGCTAAAAATATTTCTATAATTTTCTAATTGCTCTTTATCAAGATAGTAACCTGCTTCACCATCATATAAACCAATTCCAATTATATTACTTTTACTATAATTACTACCATCCACTTCAATATAATAAGAAAATTCTTTTTTGATATTAAAGTCTCGCATATCTCTGATAACTAAATCTTTTTTGACTATTTCTTTTGACTCTTTATTGGGATTAGTAATATTGAGATTTACTCCTGTAATATCTCCTAACTTTTTTAATAAAGAATTAAATTCAAATTCTTTTAATAATTCAACATATTTATCTTTATTAATACCTGTATATTTTAAATCTTCTAAAGAAAAATCTAATTCAACTTTTCTATATATTGTAGCCAAATCATAACTCATATAAGCATTTTCTTTATCTAATTGTAACTTTTCTTTAGTCTTGCCCTTTATTTCATCAATATGATTATATAAATTATCTAGAGTTTGATATTGACTTAAAAGATTAATAGCTGTTTTTTCTCCTATACCTTTTACACCTGGAATATTATCACTACTATCTCCCATTAATGCTTTTAAATCAATCATTCCAATTGGTTCAACGCCATATTGCTCCATAAAGGTTTGTTTATCCATTCTTAAAAAGCCATCCGTTTTTAATAATTTAACGTCTACTTCATCACTAATTAACTGTAATAAATCTTTATCACTACTAATAATTGTGGCGATAAATTCATCTTCTTCATCCACTATTCTACTAACCGTTCCAATAATATCATCAGCTTCATAGTTGTCTATTTCATAATGACATATACCCATTGCATCTAATATTTCTTTAGCTTTAGGAAATTGAACTTTTAAATCATCTGGCATTGCATTTCTGCCCGCTTTATAGTCAGTATATTTATCATGTCTAAAGGTTTTTCCTTTATCGAATGCTACTAAAATATAATTAGGTTTTTCTTCATGGATAATTTTATTCATCATATTTAAGAATCCATATAAAGCATTGGTAGGAAAACCCTTAGAATTTCTCATGATAACTCCTCTATAAGCTGTTGCAAAGTAGCTTCTAAATAATAAATTGTTACCATCTACTAGTATTACTTTTTTCATTTTTCTTCACCTAGTATTTATTATAACATAGTTATTATATTATCGGCTAAACTTTATTTCTACTGAAGAATTATTATTTCGTAAATCAGTCTTATTATCTAATTCGTTAACTCTATCAGTTACTAAGAAAGTACATAATACAGCAACTAAATAAATAATAGTAATACTTAAACCTCTCTTAACTATTTTTTTCATAACATATCTCTCCTTTCTTTGATAATTTAATTTTATATCATACAATTGTTCGTGTCAATATATTTTTAAAACATTTGTTTGACATTTTACATTTTTAATGGTAAACTTATTTTAATAAAAGGAGTGAGGTTATGGAAAAATTAACTAAAAGACAAGAAGATATATTACAAGTAGTAAAAAAACTAATAGCAAAGAATGGATATCCTCCAACAGTTAGAGAAATAGGTCAAGAAGCTAATCTACATTCTCCGGCCACTATTCACTTTCATTTAACTAAGTTAGAAGAAAAAGGTTATATTAAAAAAGACAATAGTAAAAATAGAACTATTGAAATATTAGTTCCAAATGAATACTTAGAAACTAATGAAAATATTATTGAAGTTCCTTTGTTAGGTAAAGTAACTGCAGGTACTCCTATTGAAGCAATTGAAACACCTAATGAATATTTTCCTTTACCTGCCAATCTTGTAAATAAGAAAAATGAAATTTTTACATTAAAAGTTAGTGGTGAATCAATGATTAATGTAGGAATTTATGATGGCGATATTTTAATTGTTGAAAGATGCTCTACAGCTAAAAATGGTGATACAGTAGTTGCGATGAATACAGATAATGAAGTGACAGTAAAAACATTCTATAAAGAAGATGGTTATTTTAGATTACAACCTGAAAATGATACTATGGATCCTATCATTTTGAAAGAAGTTACTATTTTAGGTAAAGCAGTTGGTTTATATCGAGCATTTTAAAAATACTGATTATGCTTAATCAGTATTTTTTTTATTATAATTTTTAATAAAATTATCTCTATATTCTAAAATATTATTCTCTTTTATTGCTTTTCTTAGATCTTCTGTTAATTTTATTAGGAATCTAATATTATGAATTGATAATAAACTGCCTCCTAAAGATTCTCCTACCGTAATTAGATGACGGAGATAACTTTTTGTATAATGAGTACAAGTATAGCAATCACATTCTTGATCAATTGGTGTAAAATCTTCTATAAATTTGGCATTATGAAGATTAATTTTACCATGTTTCGTAAAAGCTTGACCATGACGAGCAATTCTAGTTGGTAGAACACAATCAAATATATCCACTCCTCTAATTACTCCTTCTATTATATCAATTGGATCTCCTACTCCCATTAAATATCTAACTTTATCTTCTGGTAGATAGCAAACAGAATAATCAATTGCTTTATACATATCTTCTTTAGATTCACCATCATTGGCAACACCGCCAATACTATAACCATCAAAATCTATTTTAACTGTTTCAGTAGCAGAGTATTTTCTTAAATCTTCATACGGTCCCCCTTGAACAATTCCAAATAAAGCCTGATTAGGATTATTATGGACAGCTTTACCTCTTTTAGCCCACCTGATAGTTCTTTCAACACTGTTTTTTAAATAGTCATAGTCAGCACTCGCAGGAGGACATTCATCAAAACTCATTGCAATATCACTGTCAAGTTTATTTTGAATTTTGATAGATAATTCTGGAGATAATAATAGAGTTTTACCATCAATATGACTTTTAAATTGAACATACTCTTCTGTTATACTTTTATCTTTATCTTTTTCTTTAATTAAAGAAAAAACTTGAAATCCACCACTATCTGTTAAAATAGGTCCATCATAGTTCATAAATTTATGAAGACCTCCAGCATGATCAATAACATCTTCCCCTGGTCTTAACCATAAATGATACGTATTTGCAAGAATAATACCTGCATTACATTGTTTTACTTGTTCAGTAGTTAATCCTTTTAATGCCGCTCTTGTACCTACTGGCATAAACATTGGTGTTTCATAACTACCATAATTAGTATCTATTATTCCTAATCTTGCTTTAGTATTTTTCTCTGTTTTTAATAGATTGTATTTAATTTTCATAATTTCACCTCAGTATAAATAAAAATAATTTTTATTTATGAATACTTTTACTATATCTGTTTATAATATTTTTCATATCAATATATCTTAAGTTAATAGCCTTTTCAACAAAATAAGATACTGCCCAGGGAACGTTAACTTCATTAATTTGTTCTACTGTCTTAATTGCATTATTAACGTTAATAGATTCAAATTTTGAAAAAATTTGAATAGCTTTTTCTGGATATTTTTCAGAAAATTCTTGAAATGCTACTAAAAAATTATCACTATTTCTTTCTGTTGGTTTTAAAGCATTTTGAATACCATCTGTTAACTTATACATATCAGCATTACTTCTAACTTTAGATACTAAATTTTCAACATTCTCATTTAGACGACACATAGTTGAATTATCATAGTCTGGTGATAACTTTAATTTATTTTCACTTTTAATAAAACTAATATTGGTATCGTTTTTATCACTTTCCATTATTAGACCAGAAAACATCCATCTTTTAATTAATTCATCGAATAAAGCTGAACTATTAATTGTACTATCATACGTAAAGGCTGCTTCAACTAAATTAGAGATAGTATTAGCTTTTAAATTACCTGTTAAATTATTTTCTTCATAAATTGATTGAACTGCTAATTTTAATTTATCAGAAGATATAATTAACTCCCCCGGTTTTAAAAAACTTTCTGTTATAACTCCATAACTGTTCTTCATTTTGGCAATTTTATAACTAGCCATATTAATTCCTACTTGTTTTCCAAGTTGTTCCGCTATAGTTTCAGCAAAAATTTCATAATTACTGGCACCAAATTTATATAAATAACGTTTATTGTCTTTTTCTAACCATTCTTTTTCTTTTCTTCCTCGAGTATAAGCTGAAATTTGTTTATAACTATCATCTATTATAATCATAGTTATCACCTCACTTATCTTAGAATTTAATATTTATTTTATTAACATTGCATCACCAAAGGAAAAGAAACGATACTTTTCTTTAACAGCAATTTTATAAGCTTTTAAAATATTTTCTTTTCCGGCTAAAGCAGATACTAACATTAACAAAGTTGATTTTGGTAAATGAAAATTAGTAATTAAACAATCAATTGCTTGAAATTTATAACCTGGATAAATAAAAATATCAGTCCAACCACTAGCTTTTCTAAATTCATGATAAGTTTTCATAATTGTTTCTAAAGTTCTAGTAGTTGTAGTACCTACTGCCACTATTTTATGTCCAGAATTTTTGGTAGCAGTTAAAATTTTGGCTACATTTTCATCAACTTGATAATATTCACTATGCATTTTATGCATTTTTACATCTTCAACTGTAACAGGTCTAAAAGTTCCTAAGCCAACATGTAAAGTTATATAGCAAACATTTACACCTTTAGCTTCTATTGTTTTTAATAATTCTTCTGTAAAATGTAAGCCCGCTGTAGGAGCGGCAGCACTACCTATTTCCTTAGCATAAACAGTTTGATAACGAGATTGATCTTTTAATTGTTCATGAATATATGGTGGTAATGGCATTGTTCCCAATTTATCTAATATTTCATATAAAATACCTTCATACAACAATCTAAAATGTCTAATTCCCTGATCTAATACTTTAATGCATTTTGCTTTTAGAAGTCCATTTCCAAAAGAGATAACTGTTCCTTCTTTTATTCTCCTAGCTGGTTTTACTAAGCATTCCCAGTCATCATTCTCAAAATTTTTTAATAATAATATCTCAATAACGGCTTTGGTGTCTTCTTTTTCACCAATCAATCTAGCTGGTAATACTTTGGTATTATTTAAAACTAAAGTATCACCCTTATCTAAATAATCAAGAATATTAGTAAAAACTTTATGATCAATTTCTCCTGTTTTTTTATCTAGTACTAATAATCTAGAAGAATCTCGTTTCTTTAATGGAGTTTGAGCAATTAATTCTTCTGGCAAATCATAATTAAAATCTTCTGTTTTCATACTACACCTCTTAATAACTTAATTAGTAGGATAATCAATTCCCATAGCTTGGTATCCTAATTCTGTCACAATTCTACCTCTAGTTGTTCGCTTTATAAATCCCTGTTGTAATAAATAAGGTTCATAAACATCTTCAATAGTACCCACTTCTTCACCAATTGTACTACTAATTGCATCTACTCCTACTGGTCCACCATTAAATTTATTAATAATAGTTAAAAGTAATTGATGATCAATATCATCTAAACCTAGTTTATCAACTTTTAAACGATCTAAAGCATGACGAGTTATATCTTCATCAATAATAGAATTATTATTTACTAAAGCAAAATCTCTAACTCTTTTTAAAAGTCGATTAGCAATTCTGGGTGTTCCTCTACTACGTCTAGCTAATTCAATGGCAGCAGCATCAGATATTTTGGTATTTAATACGTGCGCACTTCTTTTGATAATACGTTTTAATTCATCTTCCTTATAAAACTGTAATTTAGCAATAATCCCAAATCTATCACGTAATGGCGATGTTAAATCTCCAGCTCTAGTAGTTGCTCCAACTAAAGTAAATGGTGGTAAATCTATTTTAATATTTCTACTATTACCATCACTACCTACTATTATATCTAAAGTAAAATCTTCCATAGCTGGATATAAAATTTCTTCAATAAATTTTGGCATACGATGAATTTCATCTATAAATAAAACATCACCTGCTTCTAAAGTAGATAAAATAGCAGCTAAATCTCCAGATTTTTCAATACTAGGACCACTAGCCGTTTTAATACTAGCATTCATCTCGTTAGCAATAATATAAGCTAAAGTTGTTTTTCCTAAACCAGGAGGACCATATAATAAAACATGATCTAACACTTCTCCACGAATTTTAGCGGCTTCTATAAAAACTTTAATATTTTCTTTAACATCTTCTTGTCCAATATATTCTTCTAATACTTCTGGTCTAATAGAATTATCTAAAACACCATCATCTTCAACTTCTACATTTCTTAAAATACTTTCTTTAGCTGACATAATTTTTCCTCCAAATTTAAATTATTAATTATTTTAGAAATAATTTTAATGCTTCTTTTACTTGTTTTTCAATAGCTAGTGATGAGTCTATTTTGCATACAACATTTTTTATTTCTTTTTCTTTGTAACCAAGACCTTTTAAAACTTCTATTAATTCATCTTGACTATCATTATTAATATTATTATCAGAAGAAGCAAGTTTTCCTTTTAAATCTAATATTATTTGTCTAGCTAATTTATCTCCTATTTTAGGAAATTTTTTCAAATATGAAATATTTTCTTTTTCAATAGCATCAATAATCTGTGTAGTCGAACCTGTTGCAAACATCGGAAGTGCCATTTTACAACCTAAGCCTTTTACAGCAATTAATTGTAAAAATAATTCTTTTTCTTCCTTATTCTTAAATCCAAATAGAGAATTATCATCTTCTTTTATTTGTTGATATAAATAGACTTTATATTCATTTCCTTCTTGATAAAAAAAGGGGTTAGATACATATACTAAATAACCTATATTATTAACTTCAACAACAATACTATTAAAATTAATATCAGAAACTATTCCAATTATATAATCATACATATAATCACTTCCATATTTATTTTACCACGCTTAATACCAAATAACAAATCAAAAAAGAAAAATTGAATATTAAATATAAAAGAGATTAAATTAATTAAAATTTAATCCCTTTAGAGAAACATTAAAATTATTTTTAATAGAAGTAGTTTTAGATTCTGGTGGATTATCTAAAACAAGTGCAAAAGTATAATATGCATCTTCTTCTTTTTCAAAAGTCTTACCTTCAACTAAATTAATTTTAACTTTAATATTTTTGGTTTGCATTGCATTATATAAGTCTATCATAAATATTCTCCATATATTATCAAAACCTGTCGCATCTAAAAATGGTTGCATAAATTTTTGACTATTTCTATCTAAAGCATCAGTTGACTCTACCATATCATAAGTAACAGTTACTGGATCCATACCTTCTAAAAACAACTCTACATTTGCAACATTTGGATCATTTATAAAATTAGCTAATGCTGTTCTAGCACCACTTCCAGCTAAAGCAAAGACAGCCTGCTGAGTTTTAGATTTCCACCAGTAAATTGTTATAATATGTGTATTTTGATTAACATCAATTGCCATTCTATTATTACCATTTATAGTTTTAATAGCAGCTTCTGTTTGTTTACTCAAATCAACTATCTCTACCCATTTAGCTTTTAAAACAATATCACTATCAATTGGACTACTGAAATTGTATAAATTATCATTTAGGTACCATCCTAAGAATTTGTAACCAACTCGATTTACACTATAAGGTGTTAAGCTTGAGTTTTCATCTATTTCAATAATATGAGTTTTATTATCATATCCTAAATCAAAAGTCACAGTATATTTTCTAACCCAATGAGCTGTTAACGTAATGTCGTCAGTTATTGGTGTTTTTAAATCAAATGGTGTCTGTCCTCCAGCTTTATACCATCCTAAAAATTTGTAACCAGCTCTTACTGGATTGCTCTTTGAAATTGTAGTATTATTATCAACTAACGTCACTTCAGTCATATTATTATAACCATAATTAAACGTTACTTTGTGTTGTTTAATCCAATGAGCTACTAGAACAGTCGTTTTTGTGATTTTAGTGTCAAAGTCAAATTTTGTATTTGTTCCTTCTAAATACCAACCCAAAAATCTATAACCAGTTCTTTTAGGAATTTTTTCATATATTGTACTATAGTTATCAACAATAATAGTTTCATTTGATTGGTTATTATTATACTTTAATATTATTTGTTGTTGTAAAACTTTAAAATTTATTGAATATCTTATTTCTGTACTACTAGTAGTATTTAATTGACTAACATTAGGATCAATAGATACTGTAACTTGAATTTCTTTTTCTTTTAAATCTTTTAATTGTTTAGATAATTCTTTTTCTGTTATGTCAACTAAAAATTTATTAATATTATCATCTAATGATTTGTTATAAGAAAATACATATTCATAATTATTATATTTCATAGTAACAGATTTTACTTCTTGTCTTTGAACTAATTGTTTAATGTTTTTAACCAAATCAATTGCTGATATATCACTATTTGGTTGAATAATAGTTACCTTTACCGCGTTATTTATACTGCTATAATATGATGAATAGATATCATTTTCTTTTACATTAGAATATAGTATATAATCTTCTTCTTTTGTTACTAAAACCCAATGAGCTATTAATTTAGTATCTTTCGTTATTTTCATTGAAAAATCAAATGGTAGTATTGATTTATCTTCATACCATCCTGCAAATTTATATCCTTCACGTTGTGGCTCTGCTGGTGCTGTTACTGTTGAACCATCAGTTATTATTTTAGTAATAACAGCATTTGTTCCATCATTATAATCAAATGTAACATTATAATTTGTAACTTTAACATCTAAAGGAATATTTGTATATTTAAATGTATATACTGCATCTTCTTCATTTTCAAATGCTTTACCATCTACTAAATTTATTTTTACTTTTACTTCTTTTTTCATGTCAATTAAATCTTTATAAGTCATTTCTAAAGGATCTAGTCCAGTTGCATCTTCAAATGGTTTTAAGAATTTACTAGCACTTTCAGCCATAGAATCATAATCTTTTATCATGTCAGCAGTTACCTTTACTGAATCCATTCCATCTAAATAAAGCTCTATTGAATCAACATATTGATTATTTAAGAAATTATATAAAGCTTTATGTGCCTTACTACCAGTTAAAATATACATAATACCATCATCTAATCCACCATTATAACCAGGTTCAGAATCATAATAATTAATAGTTATAATATTATTTGTCTGATCAACTTTAACATTAATTATACCATTATTATTAATAGTCTCAAGTGCTTCAGCTGAAGCTTTTTCTACTGATTTTAATTCAGCATCTGATAGTGTTGAAGACCAATGGGCTGTTAACGTAAGATCTTCAGTTATAGGTGTTTTAAAATCAAATGGTGTCTCTTCTCCATCTTTATACCATCCCATAAATTTATAACCATCTCTTGTTAAAGTATTTCCTGTTATTGTGGAATTGTCATCAACTAATTTCATCTCAGATTTATTATCGTAACCATAATCAAAAGTTACTCTATGTTGTTTACTCCAATGAGCTATTAAAGTAATATCATTAGTAATTTCTTCAGAAAAATTAAATATTGTTGAATTTTGATACCATCCTATAAATTTATATCCTTCTCTTGTTGGTGTTTCATATGATATTTTATCATAATTATCAACTAGTACTACTTTATTTTCACGACCATCATCATAATTAAATGTAACTTTATGTTGTAAAATTTTAAAGTAAATTTTATATACTATTTCCGTTTTAGTATTTGTATTAAATCCATCTCCGTCAGAATTAACTATAATCTTTATATTAAAGTTCTGATTTTTTAAAGATTTCAAAGTTTTACCAGTACTACTACTAATATCATTGTAAAAATCATCCAGCTTATTTTGAACTGTATTAGAATCTTTAAATATATAATCTTTAGAGTTATGCGTTATTGTAATAGATTCCACTTCTTTTTTCTGTAGAAGTCTTTTTATATCATCATAAAGTCCGATTGAATCTATACTTTCTTTTGGTTTAATAATGGTAACATTTAATATATCTGTATTATCATCATATATAGTTGTAAATTTATTTTTTTCACTCATTAATTTATCCAAAATATAATTTTTCTTATTGAAAATAAGTACCCAATGAGCCACTAACTTAATATCTTCCTTTATCCTTCGATTAAAGTCAAACTCTAAAATAGCATTTTCTTCATACCATCCTATAAATTTATATCCTTCTCTTGTTGGTTCTGTAGGAATTTCAACCATAGAACCATCACTAACTTTTTTGACTGTATTTGGTGTCATAGAATCATTATAATCAAATGTAACATTATATTCTGTAGGTTTAAACACAATCCTATACTCAAAACTACTAGCCTCATTTTTATATAATGGGTATAAATTAATTGAAATGGTAAATTCTTTATTTATAGCATCTACAAAAGTAACATCACTATTAGTATAAACCTTATTAAATAATTCCTTACTATTTTCTTTTAACCATGCCTCTATATTGTCTTGGGTTGTATCTTTAGTAATTGATAAAACATTTTTACTATTATCAATAGATCTAAAATCAATCGATTGAATGTATTCACTATTAGTTGCTAATTCACTTAAATTTTTTAATAATCCTAATCCAATACCATTAATAATATCCATGTCAATATCTTTTACTATTATAGTTAGAATGCTATTATTTACTTGCGTATTTGTATATATTTTTTTATCAATTTTTTCAACTGAATCTTTTAATAGTGTATCCGTATTAACAGAAATTTTATCACCATTAAATAAGATTTCATATTCTTCTGGATTTTCTGTCTTTTTAACTGTATATTCTGATAAATTAATTTTAATATTAAATTTCTTTCCTATTAAATCATAGTTGATTGCTTCTTCATAACTCTTTCCAAAGATATTATTACTATTTTCTTTTAACCATGCTTCTATATCTTCTATTTTTCTATTTTCATATATTAAGTCTACTGATTCTATATCTTCATTTGTCATAATAGAACTTAATATCTTATTTAAATTACTACTTAAATTTTCTTTTATTAATGCTTTTATATTCTTTATATTTAAGTTTACTTTACCTGCTTTTAATTCTGTTAATTCATATATATTTGTATCTATTTTTGTTAGAGCTTCTTTCATTATTTTATCTGTATCAACTATTTCTTTTGCTCCTGTAAAAGAAAGCTTATATTCTTCTGCATTTTCTGGCATTTTTTTGGTATATTCATCTAACTCTATTGTTAATTTAAAACTTTTTCCTATAATATCTGCATTTGTCGCTTTATTATATGGTGTTCCAAATATTGATATTCCATTTTCTTCTAGCCATTTTTTCATTTCACTATAACTTGTATTTTCTATATATTCAAATGTAATTATTTTTCCTATTTCTAATTCATATGAAAAGTTGACTCCTATAACGCCTTCTGTTTCTATTAATGAATTGAGAATATTTATTATATTTAAACCTGCTCCTGATACTATTGATGCTTTTTTATTTTTTATATCAATTGTTACTTCTCCATTATTTCTAGTTCCTTGATATAATTCACTATCTAATAAATTTATAGCTTGATCTATAAGTTTATCTGTATCAATAATCTCTTTTTCGCCTGTAAAGGTTAATTCATATAATTCTGGATTATTATCTTTTTTATCGCTATAATTTTTTAAATTAATTTTAAGAATAAATTTCTTTCCTACTAAATCATAATTTATTACTTCTTCATAATCTTTTCCAAAGATATCATTACTATTTTCTTTTAACCATGTTTCTATATCTTCTTCTATTTTTTTATTTTCATATATTAAGTCTACTGATTCGATATCTTTATTTGTCATGATAGAATTTAATATCTGATTTAAATTACTGCTTAAACTTTCTTTTATTAATGCTTTTATTTTTAAAATATTTATATTTATTTTTCCTGTTTCTAAAGCTGATGGATTATAAATACTTGTATCTATTTTTGTTAATGCTTCTGTTATAATTTTATCTGTATCAACAATCTCTTTTGCACCTGTAAAGGTTAGTTCATATTTTTCTGGATTTTCTGTCTTTTTTGTTGCATATTCTTCTAAATTTATTTTAATATTAAATTTCTTTCCTATTAAATCATAGTTTATTACGTCTTCATAATCTTTTCCAAAAATAGTCTCACTGTTTTCTTTTAACCAGGTCTCTATATCTTCTTCTATTTTTTTATTTCCATATATTAAGTCTACTGATTCTATATCTTCATTTGTCCTGATAGAATTTAATATCTTTTTTAAATTACTACTTAAACTACTTGAGATTGGTGTTTTAATATTTTTGATATTTATATCTACTTTACCATTATTTACTGTTGATGGTAAATACAATGTATTATCTATTTGAGTTAAAGCTTTATTAAATATACTATCTGTATCAATAATCACTTTTTCTCCTGTAAAGGTTAATTCATATAATTCTGGATTATTATCTTTTTTATCGCTATAATTTTTTAAATTAATTTTAATATTAAATTTCTTTCCTATTAAATCATAGTTGATTGCTTCTTCATAACTCTTTCCAAAGATATCATTACTATTTTCTTTTAACCATGTTTCTATATCTTCTTCTATTTTTTTATTTCCATATATTAAGTCTACTGATTTTATATCTTCATTTGTCATAATAGAACTTAATATCTTTTTTAAATTACTGCTTAAACTACTTGAGATTGGTGTTTTGATATTTTTGATATTTATATCTACTTTACCATTATTTACTGTTGATGGTAAATATATTGCATTATCTATTTGAGTTAAAGCTTTATTAAATATACTATCTGTATCAATAATCTCTTTTGCACCTGTAAAAGTTAATTCATATAATTCTGGATTATTATCTTTTTTATCGCTATAATTTTTTAAATTAATTTTAATATTAAATTTCTTTCCTATTAAATCATAGTTTATTACTTCTTCATAACTCTTTCCAAAGATATCATTACTATTTTCTCTTAACCATGTTTCTATATCTTCTTCTATTTTTTTATTTCCATATATTAAGTCTACTGATTCGATATCTTTATTTGTCATGATAGAATTTAATATCTTATTTAAATTACTGCTTAAACTTTCTTTTACTAATGCTTTTATTTTTAAAATATTTATATTTATTTTTCCTGTTTCTAAAGCTGATGGATTATAAATACTTGTATCTATTTTTGTTAATGCTTCTGTTATAATTTTATCTGTATCAACAATCTCTTTTGCACCTGTAAAGGTTAATTCATATTTTTCTGGATTTTCTGTATTTTTTGTTGCATATTCTTCTAAATTTATTTTAATATTAAATTTCTTTCCTACTAAATCATAATTAATTACATCTTCATAATCTTTTCCAAAAATAGCCTCACTATTTTCTTTTAACCAGGTCTCTATATCTTCTATTTTTCTATTTTCATATATTAAGTCTACTGATTTTATATCTTCATTTTTCATAATAGAACTTAATATTTTTTTTAAATTACTACTTAAATTACTTGAGATTGGTGTTTTAATATTTTTGATATTTATATCTACTTTACCATTACTTACTGTTGATGGTAAATACAATGTATTGTCTATTTGAGTTAAAGCTTTATTAAATATACTATCTGTATCGATAATCACTTTTTCTCCTGTAAAAGTTAATTCATATAATTCTGGATTACTTTCTTCTTTTACTACTGAAGAATTTAAATTTATTTTAACACTAAAATGTTTTCCTATTAAATCATAATTAATTACTTTTTCATAATCTTTTCCAAAGATATAATTACTATTTTCTTTTAACCATATCTCTATATCTTCTTCTATTTTTTTATAGGTTATTTTTTTATTTCCATATATTAATTCTACTGATTCGACATTTTTATCTTCTATTATTTCATTTAATATATTTGTAATATATTTTCCTAAATTTTTATTTATTGAACTTTTAACATTTATTATATCTACTACTATTTTTTTATTTTCTAATCGTGTATTTTGATACCATTCTGTATCTACTTTATTGATTGCTCTTTTTATTAATTCTTCTGTATTAACACGTGGTTTTTGTGGTGTTGGTTGACTTGGTGTTGTTTGACTAGGTGTTGTTGATGTACTTGGCTGTTTTACACTACTTGATGTCTTTGCACTTTTTTTAGTTTTTGATTTGCTTATCGATTTTGAATTTTTTATAATTTCAGTATTATTGTCTTCTTTTGAACTTTCTTCTTTTTCTTTTACTATTACTTTGACTGTTGCTTTTCTTTCTCCATCTTTTGTTTTTACTGTAATTATTGCTTCCCCTACTTCATAAGCTTTCACTTTTCCTTCTTGATCTACAACTGCTATTTTATTATCACTTGATAACCAGATTAAATCAGTCTTTTTTATTCCTTTTAGTAGTTTTTTTATTTCTAATTTGAATTCTTCATCAACTCTTAATTCTATTTCTTTATCTTTTAATTCTATTCCTTTTCCATTTGATTTCCATTTAGCTTTTAATGTTATATTTCTTTTTATTTTTGTATCAAAATCAAATTCTATATTATTATAATACCATCCTGTAAAGTTATATCCTTCTTTTGTTGGTTCATCTGGCTCTTCTATTGTTTCATTTTCTTTTACTGTAATACTATTAACTATACTTCCTCCATTTGAATCAAACTTAACTTTATATTCTTTTGTCTTGTTGCATCCACTAATTAATAATAAAATCATACTAATTAGTATTAGACTTATTATAAATTTTCCCTTTTTTATTACTATTTCCTTATACATAAATTCTTCCCCCTAAAATACTATATCTTCTTTTGTTTTTTCATATAAGCTCTGTTTAGTTGGCTATTATAACATATTTTTAATATATATTCAATATTTTAATCAAAAAAAAAAAAAAAAAGCAGTTTTACATCCTGCTTCTTTCTTATCTTAAAAATTTTTCTGTCTTGATTTTAATTTTATCATTAAACTAATTACACAAATCGATAACATAATTATATTAAATAAATAATCAATGTCAGATAGTTTTACATTGATTTTTTCTTTTTTAACCACTCTATATCGTTATCTATATTTGAATATACATTTTGTAAATAATATTCTCTACTAACTTTTGATAAATCATAATATCAACTAATTTTATTTTTTATATTTTAAAATACATAATCTTTCAAATTTTCTAAATCTATTGATTCAGTTTTACCTTGTACTATAGTACCAATTTATGTCTCAAATATAATAATTTTTATTATCATATTTCTATTAGAAATTATAAGTATATTTCCATCTTGCTTGGTTAGTTGTTTCTTTAAATTGTTTTTTGAACTTTCAATTTATTTAAGAGTTCTTCCCAATTATCAAAATATTTATATATTGTTAATGATTGTTTCTTATAAGAAGTGTTTCGTATTAAATCAATATAGTCACACATAACTTCTATACAATCTTCTTTTTCCTTAATTTCATAAACATTTACAATATTTAAACATTCATATAAATCATTTAGAGCCATTTTTTTCTCTTCAATTTTTTCTAGCATTTCTTTATTTTCTTTATTTAAACTATTTTTAAGTATTAAAAGATTAATTATTTCCTCTAATAAATTATTTTTTAATAAATCATATCTTAAATAGTATGAATTTCTGGCATATTTAAAAGTAATTAATTCATTTTTATCAGTAACTGCATAACATCTATCGGAGAAAACCACATTTAAACTAAAAAGAGAAAGTAACGACATTAAATGATACATAAAAATAAATATAGCTATAAAACCAAGAGCTAATAAAATAAAAGATAGAATTGCTAAAAATTTATCGATATTATCATTTGTTATAATTAATATATAAGAAATCGTACAAACTATAACAATTAATAAACTACTTAAAGTCCATTTAATTCTTTTCACCATTTCTTTTTTATTCATTTGATTATATAAAGTTTTATTGTATAAAAATACTTCTGTAATTTTTATTTTATTATCCATTATATTGCCCTCTTACATAATAAATATTATTTGTTTTTAAAATGAAGTATAATAGCAAGAATTACACATGGCCAAAAAGCAAGCATGCAAATATAGAATATCGTATTACATACGTTAAATAAAAAACTAATAACGTTAGAATTAGGTTCAACTATTTTTAGCATCAATCCTATAACTTGTGATACAACTCCAGTAAAAAATACTAAAATAGGAATAAGCCAATATTTTGGTTTCTTTTTTTTCTCATTTACTATATTATATTGGGTTTGTTGTTGATTATATGATGAAATAGGAGTTCCATTATTTATATTGTCATTTTGTATATTTGTATTTTGATTTGTATTTTGCATTTCATTATTTACATTATTTTCATAACTCATAATATCACCCTTCCTAATAATTATTTACTTTATCAAATCTAACTACTTTATATAAATTATCTTTAGTATTTTTTACAAATCCTATATATAAAGTGTATTGGTGAATACCAAAATAATCATCATCACACTCATATATATATTTATAAGTTATAGAGTTATCTGCTTGATTATCTACTTCTTCACTTTTCAAAGTGTATGGTCCATCACCTCCACACGGTACTTGACAATAATAATCGGGAACACTGGCCATACTAGATTGAATTTTAACATTTTTCTTATTAAATAAATTATAAAATGCTTGATTTATAATTTTATCATTTATACATTCAATCGTATCAGCCTTTTTTGACGAAATAATTAAATAAATAATTCCAAATAAATTATCATCATCATCTAAATTTGCATCAAGTACACTACTGCGCAATCCCGACGCCAAATAATTAGCAAAATTCTTAGTCTCATCTAAAGTATCTATTTTTATTGCTTCTTCATCTATAGTATCTATTATTTGGACTTTTTGACCCCAACCTTCAGCTGCTTTTTTATACTCTTCCACTGAATCATAATCATATCCTGTTTTGTTTTTTTCATTTATATTGGTATTATCTTCATCTTTATTGTTAGTAGTGTTGTTTTTTGGTTGCATATTGAAAGTTACTATCGTTATAACAAATGATACTAAAATAATTCCTCCTATAATGTATAAACTTAACTTAAATCCTGAAATCTTTTCATTGTTCATATTTACTTCAACCTTTCTATTATCCTGATTATATCATGTTTAGAAAAAAAATATTCTTCTCAAATTATAAAGTGACATTTTTAATAAGATACTTGACATATTTATATGTGCTATAGCAACAAAAAAAAATTACTGATTTTTTATATCAGTAATTTAATTTTTATTTATTTGTTCAATAATATTTTCGATATGCTCACCATAAGCAATAGATTCATCATATAAAAATTTAAGTTCAGGAGTATGTCTTATTTCAATTCTTTCTGAGAGTTTTCCTCTAATAAAATGACTTGCTCCATTTAAAGCTTCTAAAGTTGTTTCTTTTTTAGATTCATCTAAAACTGTAAAATATACTTTTGCAAAACTTAAGTCATTAGTAATATCAACACCTGTAATAGTTACAAATTTAATATCTTCATCTTTTACTTCAGTCATTAAAATACTACTAATTTCTTCCATGAAAGTATGATTTAATCTTTCTATTTTTATATTTGCCATATTATCACCTGTTTACTTTTACCTTTTTATTTCTACTAATTCATAAACTTCTATAATATCTTTTTCTTTATAATCTTGACAATTTTCTAAAGTAAGTCCACAATCCATGTCTTTTTTTACTTCTTTAACTTGATCTTTCTCATGTTGTAATGTCTTTATTTTACCATTATATATAACAGTTCCATCTCTAATAATTCTTGCATTTAAATTATTTTTGATAACACCTGTTAAAACATGACACCCTGCAATCAATCCTACTTTTGAGAACTTAAAGATTTGTCTTACTTCTAAAGTTCCTACTACTTTTTCCTCATATTCAGGATCAAGCATTCCTTTCATTGCGGCTTCCATATCTTCAACTACTTTGTAAATAATATCATAATGTCTAATTTCAACACCATATTCTTTAGCAACATCCATAGTTTTAGCATTAGCTCTAACATTAAAACCTATTATTATAGCTTTAGAAGCTGATGCCAATACAACATCACTTTCTGTAATAGCCCCAACACTACTACGAATAATATTGATTTTAACACCATCTACTTCTATTTTTTCTAATGAATTTTTAACAGCTTCACTACTACCATGTACATCAGCTTTAATAATTACATTAATTTCTTTTATACCTTCTTGAATTTGACCAAATAAATCTTCTAATGTCATACCACTCTTATTTGTATCTTTTTCTTTGATTCTATTAGCTCTTTCACTGGCAATACTTTTAGCTTGCTTTTCTGTTTCAAATGCCATAAATTTATCTCCAGCTTGTGGTATATCTGAAAGACCTGTAACTTCTACTGGTGTTGATGGTAAAGCTTCAACAACATTTTGACCTAAATCATTCTTTAATGTTCTGACCTTTCCAAAACTAGTTCCTACAACAATTGGATCACCAATTCTTAAAGTTCCATTTTGAATCAATAATGTCGCCACAGATCCAACCTGCTTATCCTTTTTAGATTCAAGAACTGTTCCTGTTGCATAACGATTAGGGTTAGCTTTTAATTCTTGCATATCAGCAACTAATAAGATATTAGATAATAACTCATCAATTCCTAATCCAGAACGTGCTGATATTTTCGTAACAATAACATCGCCACCCCATTCTTCAGGTGTTAAGCCATTTTCCACTAATTCTGTCATAATTTTATCTGGATTGGCATCATCTTTATCAATTTTATTTATAGCAACGATAATAGGAACATTAGCAGCTTTGGCATGATCGATAGCTTCTTTTGTTTGAGGCATTACACCATCATCAGCAGCCACTATAATAATAACAACATCGGTAATACTAGCTCCTCGAGCCCTCATTTCAGTAAAAGCTTCATGTCCCGGAGTATCAATAAAGGTTATTTTTCTATCATTACAAGTTACGGAATAAGCTCCTATTGCTTGGGTTATTCCTCCAGCTTCGCCTGATACAACATTACTCTTTCTAATTGTATCTAACAAGGTTGTTTTTCCATGATCAACATGTCCCATAATGGTTACTACTGGTGGACGTTCTTGTAAATCTTCTTCTTTATCTTCTATTTCAAAATTTTCAAAGTTAGATATATCTTTTGTTTCTTCTCTTTTTAATTCTTTATTATAATCAGCTACTATAACTTCCATAGTTTCAAAATCAATTCCTTGATTGACTGATACCATAGCTCCTAGATTCATAGCTTTTTTAACTAGTTCCACTGCTGAAACTTCTAATTTTTCCGCAAGATCGGCTAAAGTCATATTTTCTTTATAAAGAATTATATTATCATCTTGTTTAGCTTCATTACTTTGTAATTTTTCACGATGTTTATAGATTTTTTTTCTTTCTTTTAAATAATTAGTCTTAGCTTCAGCTTTTTTTACACTTCGATTTTTTAATTTTTGGAAATTATCGCTATTATCTAAATCAATATTTGTCTGTTGTGCTAAAGCTTCGGCCTTTTCTTCTACTTCTTCTTCAAAAATAACTTCTTCCGTACTATCATCGTCTATATAATCTTCTTGATCTTGAATTTCATTATCTAACAAAATGATATCTTCTTCTGATAAAACATAGTCTTCATTATCATAAGTAATCCCTATTTTTTCACATAATGATTTAATTTCTTCTATACTTTTATTTACATCTTGTGCATAATCTTTCAAGTTCATATTATCACCTCGCTTTTCTTATTTTTCACAAATTTTTTTTATTTCATCATAAACTGTTTCAGAGACACTACATTCTAATCTCTTCTCTAATATGTTACTCTTTTTTGCTTTTTCTATGACATCTATATCTTTTTTAATATAGGCTCCTCTACCATTCATCTTCCCTGTTTCATCAACACAAACACAGCCTTCAGGAGTTCTGACTATTCGAAGTAATTCTTGCTTAGGTAATCTTTCTTTAGTAATTACACAGCTTCTTAAAGGTATTTTTTTTACTTTCATTATAGTTAACCTCCTAATCTTCGTCTCTAAAGTTAATTCCTTCTTCACTAGCTTGTTCTAAAGTTTTAATATCAATTTTATAATGTGTTAATCTACTAGCTAAACGAGCATTCTGACCTTTTTTTCCAATTGCTAAAGAGAAATTATCATGATCGGCTATAACCATAGCTTCTTGTTTCTTAGGATCAGTAATAGCTACTTTTAAATTTTTAGCTGGAGATAAAGCATTAGTAATAAATACGGCTGGATCTTTATCATATTTAACAATATCAATTTTTTCACCATGTAATTCTTCAATAATACGAGCAATTCTACTTCCTTTTTCACCAATACATGCTCCAATCGGATCGACATTATAATTTTCAGAATAAACAGCTACTTTACTTCTATTACCTGCATCTCTAGCTACACTATAAAGTAAAACTGTACCATCAGATAATTCAGGTATTTCAAGTTCAAATAATCTTTTAACAAAGCCATAATGACTTCTTGAAAGTAAAATTAATAAGTTTTTACCACTGTTATCAACTTTTGTAACATACACTTTTATTTGACTTCCCATTTCAATCTTTTCACCAGGAATAATATCTTTTTTTGGTAAAATTCCATTGGTACGTCCTAAATCTATGAAATAATTATCTGTATCTTCTAAAGCAACGGTTCCAATTAAAAGTTCATCTTGCTTATCCCCATATTCTTCCATAATACTATTTCTTTCAGCTTCACGCATTTTTTGAACAATTACTTGCTTAGCAGTAGATGCTGCTACACGTCCAAAATCTTTTGGTGTTACTTCAGTATCAATTGTATCTCCTACATTTAGAGCTTTATTTTCACGTCTAGCATCACTTAATTTTATCTCTGTTTCTGGATTAAATAATTCTACTTCTTTTTCTTCTCCATTTTCATCTAATTCTATTTCATCTGGATAATCTTCTAATTTATCATCTGAAACAACAGTTAAATAAGAATAAACTTTTATATCTCCTGTTTCTCTATTGATTAAAACTTTAACATTAGTCTTAGAATTAAAATTTTTCTTATAAGCAGATGTTAAAGCAAGTTCCATAGCTTCAAATACTATTTCTTTATCAATACCTTTTTCTTTAACAATATTTTCCACTGCTTTTAAAAATTCTTTACTATTCATTTTCTTCTTCTCCTTTCTCTTTTGAATAAATATCCAATTCATCATAATCTTGTTTAATTACATCAGTTTCATCCATAATATTATTAATAATTTTAGAAGCTTCTGTAATCTTATTTAAATCGATTACTTCATTACTATCTAACTCGATATTAAATATTTTCTTTCCCTCTTCTTCACTATAAAAAGCATCACTAACATATATGTTTAAACTCTCAATTTTAGAATTTAATAATGCCTCTACTTTTTCTCTCACTATAAACACCTCCTACATATAAAGGAGTGGAAATTATTCCACTCCTCCTTTCTCTTATAGATTATATCATAAAAGTTAAATAATTCCAACCTTTATTTTAAATCTATATTATTAAATAATATATTTTAGTAAAAATGGAATTTAAACTATATATTTTATTTACAAAATATGGTATTATTTAAATGGTGATATGATGAAAAATAATAATTTAATAAAGAATATAGTAAAACTAATAATTTCATTCTTTATCTTTTTTGAAAGTGTTTATATTAAACGGTTTTTTATATATATTTTTGATATTAAAAAAATAACCCCACAAATCGCAACTATAGTTAATTTTGGTTCTAGTCTCGTCGTATTATGTCTATTATTTCTATTATTTAGAAAAGAATTAATTAAAGAATTTAAAATATTTAAACAAGAAATTTCTGAAAATATTGATATCGGTTTTAAATATTGGATGATAGGTTTAGCGGGAATGGTTGTTTCTAATATTTTAATCTCTCTTATCTTTAAGAGTGGTGGTGCTGAAAATGAACAGGCTGTCCAAAATATGATCCAATCGGCCCCTCTTTTTATGATTATTAATGCTGGTATTATTGCTCCAATTAATGAAGAAATATTATTTCGTAAAAACTTCCGTAATGTTTTTAAAAATAATTTCATTTTCATTTTAGTAGCTGGTATCTTCTTTGGTTATATGCATGTATCAGATGCTACTACATTATCACAGTTAATTTATATAATTCCTTATTCTTCTTTGGGAATAACCTTTGCAATTATGTATTGTAAGACTAAGACAGTATTTACTTCTATTTGTATGCATGCCATGCATAATACAATTCTTACTTTAATATCAATTTTTTTATAAGAAAATACTTCATAAATTTGAAGTATTTTATTTATTTATAACAATAACTGCTCGTACACCTGCCATATTAGTTGGATTAGTTAAACTTCCATTACTAGAGATAATCCAAGAAGTATTATCATTATTAGATGATGTTACCCAATAACCATTAGAATCTTTATACAAAAATCCTGGACATGAATTTGGTGTATTTTCGCTACAACCTAATGCTGTACTTTCCTGTTTTGTAATAGGTCTTGCAACTGAACTATATGTTTTGGAATTAATTTCATAAGATTGCGAATTAACATTAGTCCAATTGTTAGTAGCGCTTTCTAATTGTTGTAAAAAATTATTAGATGTTTTTGAATTAGTTGTTGCTATATCACCTGTAGTATTATCAATTGTATTTTCTCGTTGTTGTACAGTCATAGTTAGTCCATCATCGTGTAATACATAAAAATATTTTTCAGTTGTATCATTAACTTTATATAATATAATAGTTCCTTCTCCACAACTATTAGCTGCTTTATCTATATAGCACATACTTTCAACACAGCCTGGTTCTTCCCCTGTTGGACAAGTAGAAACATTATAAGAATAAGCCTTTATTATATTGGCACTCTGTGCATTACTTTTAGTATTAACCCCTTCTACAACAATCTTTCCATGATAATGTTTTCCCAAAACTTCGTTACCACTTGTTTCAGAAATCCACATTCTTACCTCAAACAAAGCACTTTCTCCTGCATTCAAAGTTCCTGTTTTTATCTCATAACCTGTTGATTGCATATCTCCTAATGTAAAAGCTGTCTCTTTATTAATACTAACTCTAATTTTTGATTTATCTAATAGTTTATTACTACATTGATCTTCACTAATCATATCACTATCATCTAATATTTTTATTTTATAACTAGCGGCTAAAGAGCCTGAATTGGTTATCTTAAAAGAATAAGGTGCTTCATCTACTCCTATAGTATCACTTTCTGGATAAGCACCATTAAGATTAATAACATTACCCATGCCATCTTCGGTATCAATAAAATCCACTTTTAAAGTACCAACGGTTAAAGTATTATATTTTTCAGATTTCTGCACAGAAGAGAATATAGCAAAAGCACTAGAAAGCATAACTATTGTTACTATAAAGATGGATACTATTGTAAGTTTTAACTCTCTAGATAAGCTTTTAGATATTTGTGCTTTGGTAGCTTCTGCATCTAAAACATTATTTTGATATTTAGATACACCAATTTTTCTTTTATGTCTAATTGTTTTACTCTGTTTACCCACTATTCTCATCTCCTAAAGCTACTATCTTACTATATTATAACAAAGAAAAAAAATATCGACAATAGATATTTTATTCTTTCATATTAAAATATACATTTTGAACATCATCTAAATCTTCTAATTGATCTATTAGATCTAATACTTTTTCTTTTTGTTCATCTGAAACTTCAACTTCAATATTAGGTAAATAAGCCACTTCACATTCTAAAAAAGAGGTTACACCTATTTCTTCTAAAGCTTTTTTCACTTGTAATAAATCTTCTGGCGTAGTTGTAACATTATAGTTTTCACCATCATTTAAAACATCTAAAGCACCATTATCTAAACTAGCAAGCATAACTTCATCTTCATCATAACTATTAGGAATGACTATTGAACCTTTTCTTTCAAACATATAGCTTACAGAACCGTCAGTTCCTAAATTACCGCCCTTTTTTGTAAAGATACTTCTAACAAAGGAAGCTGTTCTATTCTTATTATCAGTTAAGCAATCTACCATAACAGCAACTCCGCAAGGACCATAACCTTCATACCTAATTTGATCATAGTGTTCTCCTTCACTTGAACCTTTAGCTTTATCAATAGCTTTTTGAATGTTATCTTTAGGCATATTAGCAGCTTTAGCTTTCTCAATTACCATACGAAGAGAAGCATTTTGATCAGGATCAGGAGTTCCACTTTTTGCTGCGACATAAATTTCTTTAGCTAATTTTTGAAAAACTTTACCCCTAGCAGCATCAATTAATCCCTTTTTTCGATGAATTGTAGCCCACTTTGAATGTCCACTCATATTATCGCTCCTTTTATTAAATAAATATTCATACAGGAATATATTATCATAAATTTTTATAAAGTTCCATAAAAATAAGTAATTTGTAATCATTATTTATTTATGCTAGAATATTATTAGAGAGTGATACTATGAAATTACAATTAAATAAAAAAAAATTAAATATCACAGAAGTAACTTCCTTTTGGAATCGTTTTAAAACATTAAAATTTGATCTTAAGCCTTTAAAAGAAGTTATTCTTTTTTCTAATAAAAAATATTTATCTACATATTTATTTTGTCAGAAAGTCGATGTAGTTATGACTGATAAAAATAATATAATTTTATATATTTATATGAACTTAAAGTCTGAAAAAATTATTCATTATAAACGTAAAGTTTATAATGTTTACATATTACCAAGTAAAAGTTGTAGCAACCTAAAAATTGGAGATAAGCTACATATTATTGATAATTCTAACAAAAAAAGTGACTAAAAGTCACTCAGAATGTAGACAAACCCCTAGAATTTTTCTAGAGGTTTTCTTATGCAGATTTTAAAAATTGAAATTCGAAAAGTTTTTTAATATTTTTGGTAATTTTTTCTAATAAAGTAGAAGAAGATAGTGGTATCCCATCCACTTTTTCTTGCTTTAT
>CANRKG010000001.1 GCA_947631155.1 uncultured Bacilli bacterium | reverse complement strand
TTTTTACTATTTTTACCAATTTAGTCTTACAAATTATATATAATATTATTTTCTGAAATTTAATTTTTCATTTAAGCTTCTTACTATTATGAGTTGAGTTTTTATTCAGACTCTATTATTCCATATCCTCCATCTTTTCTTTTATATACAACAGAATATGAATCTGTATTACTATCTTTATACATATAGAATTGATGATTTAGAAGTTCCATTTGAATTATTGCTTCTTCTTCATCCATAGGTTTTACTTCTATTTTTTTTCTTTTTATAACTTTTTCTTCATTATCGTCATAATCTTCTATTTCGGAAAATGAAAAATCATAAGTCTTGACATTTTTTGCCATAAGTCTCGTCTTGTTTTTTCTTATTTGCCTTTCTAACTTATCTAATGCTTTATCAACAGCTGCGTAAAAATCTTCTTGAGATTCTTCTGATCTTAAAATAAATGATTTTAATGGGATAGTTATCTCTATAATTTGATTATGATTTTTAACTTTACAAACAACATTAGCACGAATACTATCACTATTTTCTAGATATTTATCTAGTTTCTTTATTTTGGTTTCAATATAGTTTCGCATTGATTCTGTTATTTTTATTTTGTCTCCTCTAATAACTATTTCCATAATATCACCTCCTATTATTATTATAACATAGTAAAATAAAAAGAACCACTTATTTTGTAACTGCAGGTTCTTTTACTAACTTGACATTTAAAGCTTGATAGCCTTTGCTAGTTTCTACTAGAGTAAATTCTACATATTGACCTTCTGACAAAGTTTTATAACCATCAGATTCAATTGCAGAATAATGAACAAAAATATCTTCGTCCTCTTTGTATTCAATAAATCCATACCCTTTTTCATTATTGAACCATTTAACTCTTCCAATCATGATTAGACCTCTCCTTCTTAACTCTTTTTCTCTCCTAGTATTTTAGGCGAGTGATTCAATTTTAACAATTTATTATTAATACAAATAAGTTTTCTTTTAAATGTTATCTTAAAGGATTTAAATGTTAAAAATTATACAAATTCCGACAAAATATTTATAATAACTGCATTTTGATACATTTTGAATATTTTCCATATTTTTCCTGTCATTAGTGATAATATCCTAAGTAATAGGAGGTTAATTTGAAGAAGGCAATATTAAATTTATCATTAGAATTTATTTCAAAATACAACAATTATTCTGAAGAAGACCTTAATAAATTACAATATGGTTTAGAAGGCCTTTATTTAACTATTTCAAAAGTAATTGTAATTTTAATTTTAAGTATTATTTTAGGTATTTGTAAAGAAGTAATATTACTTTTACTTTTATTTAATTTTTTAAGATTTTTTGGATTTGGAGTTCACGCTAAAAAAAGTAGTGAATGTTTAATTTTCTCTACTATTTGTTTTGTTATTTTTCCACTTGCTTTCTTAAATATTCAAATAAGTAAACTGTGGTTTTTATCTATAGGGATAATTTGTACAATAATACTATTCTTGTTTGCACCTGCAGACACTGAAAAAAGACCATTTCCAAAAACAAAAAAGAAATTATTTAGAAAAATTATGACAACTTTTTTATCAATTGTTTACTTATTAATTGCCCTATTAATTAATAATAATACACTAAGTACATTGTTATTTTTAGCAATTATAATCGAAAGTATTTTTGTTAATCCTTTAACATATAAAGTTTTAAATCAACCTTATAACAATTATAAATCTGTTGATTAAGTGGTTTTACACTTTTTCATAAATTCAAGAATAGAGAGGGTGACAATTTTGAAAAAAAGACTTGCTGCTTTTATTAGTGCTATAGCTTTATTAGCTAGTGGTGCTGCTAGTATGGGTTGCTTTTGGTTTTTAATGGATGAACCAAAAACAAAAGCAACGTTTAAAGATTAATAAAAAACACTATTTATAGTAATCACCTCATATTATTTACTATATTTAGTGTTTTTTATTTGTTATTTAGTCTTTTCGTTTCATTTAATATAGATATCTTTTGAATATAAAAATTATCTACTATATCTTGCTTTTCTTCAATCCATTTATTTTTATTTATTAGTTTAGCAGCAAAATATAATCCATTACCTCTACCCTCACCTTTAGTTGATACACCTTTCTCGTTTCTTTTACTTATGTCCTTTTTCTTATTATATGTATTGCTGATCACTATATGAATTACGTCATTATATTCATAAATTTCTATTAATACTATCTTTTTTCTAGTTTCTTTGGCCGCTTCTATTGCATTATCACAATATATACCCAACAATTTAGAAATAATATCCAATTTATCTTTATCTAGTTTATTCAATTTTTTATTTACATCAATACTAACATCAACATCTATATTAACTTTTTGGTTTCGTGCTACCACTATCTTATAATATAGCAATCCTTTAAAACCACCTTTAGGTAAATATTTTAACTGCGAAATAATTGCACTATCAATATTTATATTATTATTAATAATACTATCTATTTTTTCTTTTACTTTCTTTTCTTTAGTCATACATCTTAATACAGCTAATTGATTTTTGTATTCATGTCTGTTTAATTGTTCTGTTTCAATCCAATCTTCAAAAACTTTTACATAATCTAGTAATCCATCATATTCGTCTGATAGTTTATCATAATTATTTTTCTCTGCAATTAATATTATAACTAGCATATAAAATATAATTAATATTAAAAAACTAGTTGTAAAAATTGTATTTAGCTGAAAATTGTTACTTATTATATAAAATAAAATACAGATTCCTATTATTATTAGCACAAAAAAAATTATAAAATGAGTTAACCTTTTATTTTCTATTTCTAAAATAAATTTGCAAAACTTGTTTCTTATATTTTTCAATTGAAATATTATAAGCAGAACCGCAGAAATTATTATGCTAGATGATAAACAAATAAATATATTTTCTCTTGCTTCTTCAAAACTCAAAAAATAAACTACAATACCACTTATAACAGAATCCAATAATGATACAAATAACATTAACATTGCACTAGAAATAATTGTTTTAGGAAAACTAATATTTAGTGCATACTTATATGTTAAAATAGTTATTAAATAAACTATAATACTGTACAAATATGTATATTGAATATCATGTATTATCATTGGCAATATTATTAAACATCCCATTAATATTATAGTTCTAATTGAAAAAATGTTATTTTTACAATTATTCATTCCCTTTACAATAAATAAGCCCGATATAGATAAAACAGCTGATGAAATAAAATTAACTACAATCGCTGACACGTTTTATCAACTCCTTTTTCATATTCCTTGATATTAGATGGGTATAATCACCATTTTTAAAAGTTATCTTATTATTTCTTATTTCGTATCTTCTTATTTGATTTATATTAACTATCATACTTTTATGAACTTTTAGAAACCTATCATCTAATTTCTTATAAACGTCATTTAAAGTTCCTGGTATAACTTGTGTTCCTTCATTGGTTTTAATTAAACATCTTTTGCTTTCAGGTTCTTTTTCAATATAAATAATTTGTCTATATTCAATTTTATAATAAGTATGATTATATTCATAATCCAAGGTGTTATACTTTTTATCATAATGTTTCATCGCAATAACCAAATCTTCTTTTAATTTTTTATTACAATTATCCAATTTATTTATATAATCTAATAAAAATAAGCGACTACATAACGCTTCATATTTATACTCCAAATATGAAGTTATTAATATAATTACAGAATTCCAATCGTCATATTTTTCTCTAATCATCCTAGCTGCATCAATACCTGAACTATTTTTAGTCTTTATGTCTAATAGATATATCTTAAAACCATTGTCTGATTTTACTAATAATTCAAAATCATCATTATAACTATCAAACTCATAAATCTTATAATCAATATCATAATTCATCATAAGACTAATTATTACATTTTTAGTTTCCTTTCTGATAATCTTTTCATCTTCACCTATTATGAAATTAATCATGTATATCACCACTAGCGTAATTTTACCATAATATTCCAATTTTTTGTCAATAATAAACAAAAAAGCAACTAAAATTAGTTACCTTTTTCTCTTTAATTTAAATTTTTTTTCTAATTTTTTCGTTAACTTAGGGTTTTTATCTGAAATAATACTAGTATGAAAAACGAACCATAATACTATTACAAATATAATTATATATAATATTTTACCTAATAAGGGATCCTTTAATGTATATAAAATCGAAGCTGAAGCAAATAAGATATTCATACCGTAAATAATTAAGACAGTTGATCTTTGCGAAAAATTCATTCCTAATAATTGATGATGTAAATGTTGCTTATCTGCTTGAAAAGGTGGTTGTCCTTTTAATAAACGTCTTATAATAGCAAATAGTGTATCTAATATTGGTATGCCTAAGATTAAAAGTGGTACGAAAAATGAAGTTAAGGCCGCTCCTTTAAACTCTAATAAAGTTATTATAGCAATTATAAAGCCCTCAAAAGAAGTACAATCTCCAGCAAATATTTTAGCTGGATAAAAGTTATGTAGTAAAAAACCAAGTGTAGATCCTAACATTATAAATGTTAAAATCATAACTAAACTCCCACTTCTAGCTTGATAAAAACCAATAATACCAATAGTTAAATAAAAAATACTACATACTCCACCACTAAGCCCATCTAAACCATCTATCAAGTTAATTATATTACAACAAGCTACAATAAATATCATTGTTAATGGATATGCCCAGATACCAAAATCTATAGAAAAACCAAATGCTGTTATATTATTTAGTAAAATTCCTCCATAAAATACAATTACTGCCGAAGCTGCCAATTGTCCTAGCATTTTCTGATAAGCTCTAATATCTTTTATATCGTCAATTATTCCTGTTAAAACAATAATTATACTTCCTATTAAAATTGAGTTCATTTGAATGCTTTGTTGTCCAAATAACATATATCCAAATAAAAATGCTAGATAAATTCCTAAAGCGCCCAATTTCGGCATTGTTTTTTTATGGATATGTCTATTACCTTCTGTTGTTCTTGGAACATCAACTGCTCCTATATGTACTGCGATTTTTTTCATAAGGGGCATTATCAAGGCTGAAAATAAAAATGTAACCATTACTATTTTCAATGTAAATAATACATCTTCTCTCATAATATTCCTCTCTTCTTTACCATTATAACAAATTTTGGAAAGTTATAAAACCATATTTTTAATAATGTGTAAATTATAAGAAAAAGACCAATACTATTGGTCTTCTTCTAATTGTTGTGGACTTTCTAATAATACACCCGTTCCTTCTACGACACAAGTTAACGGACTCTCTGCGATTAAAACAGGAACCTCTAATTCTTGGGTTAATAATTCTGTTAATCCTTTTAATAATGCCCCTCCACCAGTTAATACAACACCTTTACTAACAATATCGCCTGATAATTCTGGAGGTGTTTGTTCTAAAACATTCGTTGTAGATTTTATAATTCTATATATACTTTCATGTAACGCTTCTTCTGTTTCTTCTTGAGTAATCGTAATAGTATGTGGTAAACCCGTTACAAGATTTCTTCCCTTAACATCCATAGTTTGTTTTTTATCTGGTTTAAAAACACTTGCAAAATTAATTTTTATATCTTCTGCTGTTCTTTCACCAATTAATAATTTATACTTATCTCTAATATATTTAATAATATCCTGATCAAAGACATTACCAGCAACTCTAATAGATGCACTGGTAACAATATCATTTAGAGAAAGAATAGCAATATCTGTTGTTCCTCCTCCAATATCAATTACCATATTAGCACTTGGCTTTGATATATCCATACCAGCTCCTATTGCTGCTACTTTGGGCTCTTCCTCAATATATACTTTTCTAGCTCCTGTTCTTTCTGCTGCTTCTTTAATAGCATTTTTCTCTACAGGAGTAATATTAGAAGGACAGCAAATTAATATTTTAGGTCTCGTTAAAAATGATTTTCCTTTTATTTTTTTGATAAAAGTATTTAACATTATCTCTGTAACTTCAAAATCTGCAATTACTCCATCTTTCATAGGACGAATTGCTTTTACTTTTCCAGGTGTTCTACCTAACATATCATTAGCTTCTTTACCAACTGCAATTACTCTTTTACTTTCTGTATCTATAGCAACGATACTAGGTTCATTTAAAACAATGCCTTGACCCTTTATATAGATTAGCACATTAGCTGTTCCTAAATCAATTCCTATATCTTTTGATAACATCAAATCACGTCCTTTTCATAAGTCATTATATATTTTACCATATTTTTCAAATTTTATATTATTTTTTTATATTTTTTTTTAGTAGATAATCCACCTAGATAATGGCGCAATCTAATGTGCTCATTAAAAACAGCTTGTACCTTATTATATAAATCACTATCAACAAGTTTTAATGTAACTTTCATATCATGATGTATAGTACTTTTACTAACTCCCATAATCTTAGTTAACTCCCTAATAGTCATATGTGTATTTACTATTATATTAGCTTCTTCTATAACCCTTTTTTTTATTAATTCTTTCATTTAATCATTCCTTATAATAAAGTATAATGAATAAATTAGAATTTATGAAAAAAATAGCATTTATTTACCTGCTATTCTTGTGTTTTTATTTCTTTATCAATATATAAATTTGGATCTGCTACCTGACCATTTGCATAAAGTTCAAAATGTAAATGATTTCCCATATCTTTATCTAACTTATTAGTTCCACTTTTACCAATTATTTGTCCTTGAGTAACTGTATCATCTTTTTTTACTGCAACTTCACTTAAACTTTGGTAAGAAGTAACATATCCGTTATTATGTTTGATTTCTACCACATTTCCTAAAATATCATCTTGTCTTACATCAATGACAGTTCCATCTAATACAGCAACTACATCAAAAACATCTTGTAATACATAGTCAATTCCTGAATTTTGAATATAACTACCATCATAGTATGTAATAGAACTTTCTTGTTGTTTGCTTTCAGCTTTATAATCATAAAAACTTTTACCTACTGTTACGTTTTCATTAGTATAAGGTTTTAGCATTTTAGATGTTTCATTAATAACAGCAACATCTTGGTTCATAATAATACTTGATACATAAGTATAGTTATCTTCTTCTACATTAGTATCTTTTTTCATGCTAACACTTCTACTAATCATAAAGCCACCTACAGCAATTGTTAAAAATAGTACAACATACAAACATGAAATTACATATGATTTTAATCTTCTTTTTGTTCTCATTTCTTTCACCTCATTAAAAGTTTGAACCAAAAATGAGGTTTTATACTTAATTTAAAAAATTTTTAATGATGTAAACAAATCCCAAAAGAAATTTGTTACTAAATAAATTAATGATATGCCTAAAAAGAAATATAAAATTTGAGCTTGAATGATTTTATTTTTTTTAAAAATTTTATTTATATCAACTGAATCCATAGCCCAAATTACAAAAATAGTTGAAAAAATATACAGGATAAACTTACCTTTCATAATGTGTTTCCTCATACTTAGTAATTTTATCTACTCGTCTTTGATGTCTAGGATCATTTATTACTTCTGCTTCTATAAAAGCTTTAATATAATTTTTAATATCATTTATATCTTCTGTATAATTAAATGTCATAACATTTGCGCCATTATCATTTCTACTCAATATAGCATCTTCAACTGAATTTATTTTTGCACATCTAATACCTTTAACTTTATTAGCGGCAATAGACATTCCTATACCAGTTCTACAAACTAAAATTCCTATTTCTGCTTCTTTATTAACTACTTTTTCGCAAACTGCAAAAGCAAAATCAGGGTAATCATCTGTTGGTGTATTTTGTTTGCTACAATCAATTATGTCATAATTTTCATCCTTTAAATATTCTATAATTTCTTTTTTATATTCTACTCCTCGATGATCACTTGCTATGGCAATCGTAATTCCTACTTTATTTTTCATTTTTTCTCCTTTTTATTTTATTTAATTTCTGTAATATTATTTCACCGTTTTGAAAGTGATATAAGTTATCATATTCTATACCAGCTTCTCTTTCATGATTACATACTTTTTGATTTAATTCTTCCAATTCCATAATATTTTGAGGAAGAAAATTCCCATATATAGATTCACATTTTATTGTTTTTTTTAATACAAAAGCTTGCCTTGTTCGTAAATTTTCTATTAATGGTCTATAAGCTATATAAAGACTACCTTTTTTTATAACTGATCCTGAAATACTACAAACAATATCTTGCGTAGTATGTCTTTCCATAATATTAGAATAAAAAGCTGTTAAATCTCCAGGAAAATAATATGTAGATAGATTTTCACAATAATATTGTTGAATGTTTTGATAATCAGAAATATCACTAAATTGCTGTATTAATCCTCTCATATTTATTTTCCCCCAATATTATTGTTTTTTAATTATTTGTATTAAGAAAAAACAACTTATTCAGTTGCTGTTTCTTCTTGAGTAAATCCATACTTTTTATTAAATTTATCTACATTACCTGCACGTGATACTCCTCTTTGTTTTCCTGTATAAAAAGGATGACATTTAGAACAAACTTCGACAGAGATAGCTTCTTTATTTGACTTAACTGTAAAAGTTTCCCCACATGCACAAGTTACTGTACAATCCATAAATTCTGGATGAATTCCTTTTTTCATATTCTTCTCTCCTTCCACCATGACTAATTCAAGCCATAGAAATTCAATGCGTTATTATTATATCAATTATTCTTTTTTATTTCAAGTATTTATTTTAAATATTCACTTTATAATGTTATTTCTTCTAAAATTTTTTCAAAAATTTTCTTATATCCTTCCAAATTAGGATAAAAACTACTAGGATTTTCTAAATATTCTCTATTTTCAGTAATGTTTTCTATATCAATATATTTTAAATTATATTCATCTGCTATATCACTATAAATAGAATTTAATCTCGTTAACAATTTATTTTCCACAGAATTCTGTGGATAAAAATTATAATATCCAATTAAATAAATATCATACTTATAATATTTTTGAATTTCATTTACTAAATTTATCATATCTGTTTCTATTTTTTTTAAAATATTATTTTGAACAGATTCTGTTAATTGCGGATTTAAACTCATTTGGTAAATTAAATCATTCAGTCCTATTGATAAAGTAAGTAAATTTGAATCTCGTAAAGCTTGTTTTATATTAACGTTATCCTTATCTTTTTTATTAATGAGAATATCTTTATATAAATCATTAATACTAATATCGTCATAAGAAAATTTATTATAATAATTATAAAGCCTATTATTATTTTCTAAATAATCCTTTAAATAATCACCATAACCATAACCTTTTCCACCATAACTATTAATACCTTGCGCGAAACCATCACCTAAGTTAACATATGAAATATTTTTATTATCATTGTTATTATAAATTGCATAAACCAATAGACATGTTAGTATTAAAACAATAAATTTCATATTTTTTTTAATAAATTTCATAGGTCCTCCCAAAAAAAAAGAATAAAGTTTTTATTATTATATTTCTTTACTCTCAATTTTAGCACCTACACTTATTAATTTTTCCACTATATTTTCATATCCTCTTAAAATATGGTCAATGTTAGTTATAATTGTTGTTCCTTCAGCAATTAAACCCGCTGTTACCATAGCAGCTCCCGCTCTTAAATCTGTTGCTACAACATGAGTACCAGTTAATGGTGTTGGACCTAAGACTGTTGCTGTTTGATTTTTAACAGTAACATCAGCCCCTAAATCATTTAAATATACAACATGCATAAATCTATTTTCCCAAATGGTTTCCTCTACTTTACTTTTACCTACAGCTTGAGTTAACAATACTGTAAATGGTTGTTGCAAATCAGTTGGAAAACCTGGATAAACACTTGTTTTAATATTTGTAGTTTTAAATTTTTGGGGTTTAGTTACAACTACATAATCTGCTCCTATTTCTATTTCTACACCTATTTCTTGTAATTTTGAAATGACAGCTTCAACATGATTTGGGATAATATTATCTATTTTTAAGCGATTTCCACATAAAGCACCTATAATCATATAAGTCCCAGCCTCAATTCGGTCAGGAATGGCTTCATGAAAACAGCCATGTAATTCTTTTACTCCTCTTATTTTAATTGTCGAAGTTCCAGCTCCAGTTACTTTTGCTCCCATACTATTTAAAAATGTTGCTATATTTACAATTTCTGGTTCTTTGGCTGCATTATCAATAATCGTCGTTCCCTCTGCTTTTACTGCTGCTAACATAATATTGATAGTTGCTCCAACTGAAGCAATATCTAAATAAATATTTGCACCCTTTAATTCTTCTGCTTCCACTGTATATTTATTACCATTATTTGTTATTGTTGCTCCTAAAGCTTCAAATCCCTTTAAATGTAAGTTAATTGGTCTTTTTCCTATTGAACAACCTCCAGGAAAACACATAGTCACCTTTTTATATTTACCTAAAAGTGCCCCCATAAAATAGTAAGAAGCTCTTAACTTTTTACAATAATTATCTTTAATTTCTAGGTTTTTCATATTACTAGGATCTATAACTATACTTTCACTAGCTCTTTTTACTTCTACTCCTAAAAACTCTAAAATCTCACATAAGGCATCTGTATCAGTAATTTCTGGGATATTACAAATGGTTGATTCTTCATCTGCTAATATCGCAGCTGGAATTAAAGCCACACTGGCATTTTTTGCACCACTGACCCTAATAGAACCAGATAATTCCTTTTTTCCTTTTATTTCTAATACCTTCATTTTCTTACCTCAAATCTATTCAATATTATTTTATTACTAATTTAAAAAGTAGTTACACTTTCATTAATATCTACTACATTACATTATAGATAATTTATCATATTTAGTCAATCTATTACAATCATGAAATATATTAATTTATCACAAGTAAAAAAGAGATGTTATTTCTCTATTTTTGCTAATTATATAGTTTCACTAACAATTATATTTTCTTCACCATTCAAAACTTTGTTAATAACATAATTATTAATATTTTTATCAATCACTTTTTCTACTCTTCTTGCCCCATATGTATCATAATTTACTTCTTTTATTATTTTATCAATAAGTTTATTATTAAAAGATAACGTGATTTTCTTTTTAGCATAGTAATCTTTTAACAGTTTTAAACGTTCTTTTATAATACTTCTAATATTATCCTCTGTTAAGTTTTCAAATATTACTATATCATCTATTCGATTAATAAATTCTACTCCAAAATAATCATTTAGACTGCTTGTTATTAAATTGGTCTTATTTTCATTAAAGCCCATGCTATATCCAGTACATCCTAGGTTGGAAGTCATAAATATTATTGTGTGATCAAATGCTACTTCTACTCCCTTAGAATCTTTAATTCTACCCTCATCTAATATTTGTAAAAATAATTTTATAACATCTTGACTGGCTTTTTCAATTTCATCTAATAAGATAACACAATAAGGATTATTTCTTATTTTTTCTAATAAGTAATTATCTTCATCATAACCAACATAGCCTGGTGGAGAGCCAATTATTTTACTAACTGAGTGAGCTTCTTTATATTCACTCATATCAATTCTAATAAATCCATTTTTATCATATAATTCTTTTGCATATTCTTTTACCAGTTGTGTTTTACCCATTCCTGTTTTACCTACAAATAGAAATGAATGAACTTTACTTTCAATGAATCCTAATTGTTTTTTCTTAGTAAAATCACATATTATATCTATAGCTTTATCTTGACCTTTAATTTTCTTCTTTAAATGCGTTGATAGATTGATTATTTTTTTATTTGCATTTTCATCCTCAAAAATAGGAATAGTAGTTTTAGCTGTTACAACATCCATTACCATCTTCTTAGTAATTACTTTTGGATTACTAGTTTGATTTTCTTTAAGACATAAATTATTTATTTTAGTTTCTAGTTTATTTTGTTCTGTTTTTAATTTGGTAGCTTCTTCAAATTGCTCTTTAACAATGGCTTCTTTTTTATTTTTTATAATTAGTTTTAACTGTTGTTTTAATCTTTCTATTTTCTCAGCCTTTGTATCTTTTAATAATACTGTTCGAGCACATACTTCATCCAAAATATCTATGGCTTTATCTGGAAATTTACGATGATAAATATACTTATCTGATACTTCTATAATATAATCTATAATTTCTTCGCTTATTTTTGTATTGTGAAAACTTTCATATAATGGTTTTAATTTTATTAAAATATCTTTTGTTTTGATTGTATCTGGCTCCACTACTTTTACTTTTTGAAAACGTCTATCTAAAGCTTTATCTTTTTCTAAATATTTTGAATACTCTTCTATGGTAGTAGCACCAATTACTTTTATTTTTCCTCTAGCTAAGGCTGGTTTCAAAATATTAGAAGCATCAATAGCTCCCTCGGCTCCACCTGCGCCTACTAGTGTATGAATTTCATCTATAAATAAAATAATATCATCATTATCTTCTACTTCTTTTAATAACTTGTTAATTCTTTCTTCAAATTCACCTCTATATTTAGTTCCCGCTACTAAAGATGCCATGGCTACAGATAGTATTCTTTTATTTTTTAAATTTGGAGGAACTAAGTCCATCACTATTCTATTTGCTAATTCTTCTACTATAGCAGTTTTACCTACTCCTGCCTCTCCTATTAATAAGGGATTATTTTTATTTCTACGTGATAATATCTCTATAACATTATTAATTTCTTCATCTCTTCCTACTACAGGATCTATTTCATTATTAATACATTTTTTATTTAAATCTATAGAGTATTCTTCAATCATTAATTTTCTTTTATTTTTACCTTTTTTTGCTACTAAATTATTTGAAAATTCATCATATAAAGCATCAACATCTATATTCATTCCCATTAGAATACGGATTGCAACTCCATCGCCTTCTTCTAAAAGAGCTAAGAAAAGATGTAATGGTGTTACTTCTTTATCCTTATTATCTTTACATTCTATGGTTGCACTTTCAATAATTCTTTTTAATAATGGGGTATATAAAAACCAATTATTAGTTAATGTTCCTTTTCCAATAACTCTAATTACCTCTTCTTTAAAGTTATTATAATTTATATTATAATCATTTAATTTAATAGCTACTTCTGAGTCTTTATTATATAAAATAGCTAAAAGTAAATGTTCGCTACCTACATAGGGATGTTTTAAGTTACTCATCTCTTTTTTTGCATTTAATAATATTTTTTGTGCTTCTTCACTAAATTTTGAAAACATATTATCTCCTCCTAAAGTTATTTTATGTTTATTATGTATTCTTTTGCAAGAAATTATGTTCCCAAAAAAATGACAAGAATTGCAAAAAAAAATAGAGTAGATACTCTATTTTATAAATTAAATTACACTTATTAATATAATAAATATTATAATCATAGCAACAAAAAGTTCTAATAGTAATTTCCAAATATTTTTGAACCATTCCTTATATGAAATTCCTAGATAAGAAAGAGTCATCATAAGAATTACACTAGTTGGAGCTGCTAACATAGTTATTCCATATACAGCTTGATAAACAACTGCTATTGTTGAGTATACTGCTTTCTTTGTAACAATACTTGATAAATAAGGTAATACACTTTGGAAAGCGTATAATGGATCAGCATTGAATACACTTGCTAAAATAGCAACAGGAATAGATGTTAATAGATTGAATCCTTTAGTTAAACCAAATAATGTTTTGTAAATTACTAATTGATATGGATGGTATGTTACTATTACAAGACAAGTATAAATTAATACTACTAATACTGCAGGTTCTAAAGCTCTTTTAGCTCCTGTAATAAATGCTTGTAATCCATCATTAAATTTAATTTTATAGATTATCATTAGTATTCCTGTAAAAATAACCATTGTAGCAATTAAATCAACTAAAGTCCAATTACCAAATGGATTTACATTACCTAATAATTTTGCAAATAATGGGAATCCAAATATCTTAAAGTCTGTTACTGCTGTTGTTGCTTTATCAAAAATATTTAATGAGAATGCTGATGACCATGAAATAAATGCCATAATCATAATAACAAACATTACTGCAAGAACTACTACTAATGGCCAAACACTTGCTTTAGATTTTGTTGCTGCAGGGACAAAATCTTCTAATTTAGCTGCAAGACTATTTTGACTATCTTTGGTTTCAGTTTTTCCTTTTGTTGTTTTCTTTTTAGATTTAGAACTTGCTTCAATTTTATTAATATGTCTAATAGTATTAAATATTAAAAGTCCTAATCCTACTACTAATATAATAACTTTTACTAGCATCTTAGCAGTAATTTTAATAGATAATGCAGATATAACTACACTAGTATTAGCATAAGCAAAAGTTGTTCCAGCAATTCCTATCATTGTAGATCCAACAACAGTTAGTGCTGCTACTAATTTATCATAACCCATTAATAAGATAATAGCTATTAAGAATGGGAAAAACATTACTAGTCCAAGTTGTAATCCACAAATTGAAGTAATTACGGCTAATAATACCATCATAATTGATACTACAAGCTTTCCTTTTTTCTTAAATGCTTTTGAAATCTTATCAAGTAGAATACGATAAGCAGGGATTTTATTTAAGATTCCATAGAATCCACCAACAACTAAAACAAATATTGCTATATATCCAAAATAAGATATCGCTGTTGTAGGATATGAAAATAAATCAAATAATCCCATTTGTACACGTCCTTGTTCCATATAACTCTCTTGGAAATATGCAGCTGGTAAAATCCAAGACAATAGCATAAATACTAACATTGTTACAAGAACTATTTTTACTGTATTATGTTTTTTCATAAAATACCTCCCACCATAATTATACTACTTTCATTAAAGAATACAAGTATTTTAATGTGATTTTCCTAAATAAGCATCTAAAAAAATAGGAGTTTTTTCCTATTTTTCTTCTTTTATTTTCTTAAAAATCTTTTTATTTGCTGAAGTATTAATCTTCACTAACTTAACTAAGCGGTTTCATCAAAGGAAATAACACTACATCTCTTATAGAAGGTTGATTAAATATAATCATTAACAAACGATCAATACCGAATCCTAATCCAGAAATTGGAGGCATTCCTTGCTCCATAGCTGCTAGGAATGTTTCGTCCATATCCATAGTCTCATCATCCCCTTGAGCTTTAGCTTTTAACTGTTCTTCAAAAGCCTGTCTTTGAATTTGTGGATCAACAAGTTCACTATATGCTTTACATAATTCTGTTCCACTAGCTAAAACTTGGAAAACATCTATAATCTTATTGTTTTTATCGTTTCTCCTAGCAAGAGGAATTAAAACAGCGGGATAATTATAAATAATTGTAGGTTCAATTATTTCAACTCTAATTAACCTTTTATAAGAAAAATCAATTATTTGACTTAATGATTTATATTCATCTAATTCGTCATAAGTAAATAAGCCCTTTTCAACTATTTTTTTCTTTAGTTCTTCTGGTTCTTCAATAGATAGAAAATCAAACCCAAATTTTTCAGTTAATGCTTCAACATAGTTAATTCTTTTCCATTCAGCACCAAAATCTAAAACATGACCCTGATATTCAACAGTAGTACTTCCAATTAATTCTTGTAGTAAACCTCTAACAAAACCTTGATAAAATTTAATATTATCTTCAAAATTCCAATATGAAGCATACCATTCTACTTGCGTAAATTCCTGTAAATGCTCAGTATCCATTCCTTCATTTCTAAAACATTTAGCAATTTCATATACCTTATCATATCCTGCCGCAATACATTGTTTTAAATATGTTTCTGGTGCAATTCTTAAATTACAATCCATATCTAAAGCATTATGATGTGTATAGAAAGGACGAGCTGATGCCCCACAAACAGCAGTTTGCAAAATAGGAGTTTCAACTTGTAAAAATCCATTCTCTCCTAAATATTTATGAATAAAAGCATATAACTTACTACGACCTAAAAATACTTTTCGAGTTTCTTCATTCATTATTAAATCAACATATCTTTCACGATATTTAATTTCAGTATCAGTTAATCCATGGAATTTTTCAGGTAAAGGTCTTAAGGCTTTTCCCAAAAATGTAAATTCATCAACTCGTATTGTTTTTTCACCTGTATGTGTAGTAAATACTTCCCCACTAGCTCCTATAAAATCTCCAATATCAAAAGCTTCTTTGAAAAATTTATATTGTTCTTCTCCGACCATGTCTATTTTTATGGATAATTGAATCTTTCCTTTTATATCTCTAATAGTTAAAAAACTCATTTTACCCATTTTTCGCATAAAAACAATTCTTCCTGCTACACGAACATTTTTAGTACCATCTTCTAAATTTATAACATCCTTAATTTCATGAGTAACTTCATATCTTTCTGGATAAGGGTTACATACATCTCTAATTTTATCTACTTTTTCTCTTCTAACTAATTCTTGTTCACTAAATTCTTTCATAAATTCACTCCTCTATTCTGTTTTAATAACTTCAGTTTTAGCTATTATATCATGAAGTCCTTGTTTATTATTTTTAGATAAAATCATCATACAACTAACAAAAAGTACAAGATATTGTATAATTATAATACTTCCTACGCCATAAAAATAACCATCTTTGTTAGAAAAAACAGTAAAACATAATATAATCATATCAAATAAAATAGAATCTATTAACAAAGCTCTAAATAAAATATCATTCATTGTTAAATTACTATTATCTTGCTTAACTACTCTTATATGTAGTAGTTTTTTACCTATAGTTTGACCATTATTTTTAAACTGTACTATAACAAAATATACAAGGGCTATTGCAATATTAATTATAGATAATAATACTGTTTCTCTAGCCATATCATAGCTAATATCTGATGTTCTATTAATATATGTATCTGTATCAATTTTTTTATTCTTATAATATTCTTTTATAGTAGTATTAGCTTCATCAGATAATTTTTGTATATTTTCTTGATTAGTAAAAGGTTGAGTAATTACAGATGCAACCATACTAACTAAAAACATATCAATAATAAAAGCACATAATCTCTGCCAAAATTTTGCATAAATTTTTTCTGGGACTTTTTTCTCTACTATTTCTGCTTCGGATTCTTTCTTACTCCTTGCCATAATTTAATTCCTCCTTATAATCACTTAATACCTGAATTATATCATGAATAGACAAACATTGATACACTTTATTTTTGATTTCATTTGCTTTTGGTAATCCCTTAAAATACCAACTAATATGACTTCTTATTTCTAATTTAACAATTTTATCAGATTTTATTTCTTGTAAATATTTTATATGTTTTAAACACATATCTATTTTATCGCTTGGGGTTGGTTTTTCAATAATTTTATTATCATCTAAGAAAGCAATTGTCTCTTTTAAAAGCCATGGGTTTCCCAAAACTCCTCTGCCTATCATAATCGCATCACAGCCAGTTTCATCTAACATTTGTTTAGCATCTGTAGCTGATTTAATATCCCCATTTCCAATAACTGGTATAGTGACTACATCTTTTACGGCTTTAATAATACTCCAATCGGCTTTACCACTATATCCTTGACTTCTTGTTCTAGGATGTATACAAATGGCACTTGCTCCTGCTTTTTCAATTACTTTGGCTACTTCCACAGCATTAATATGATTTTGATCCCAACCACTCCTTATCTTTACTGTAACTGGAATTGGAACTGTATCTACTACTGCTTTTACTATATTATATATTTTTTTTGGATCTTTAAGCAAGGCTGAACCAGCTTGGGCTCTAAGCGCAACTTTTGGTACAGGGCAGCCCATATTAATATCAATAATATCTGGTTTCATATGTTTATAAATATATTTAGCCGCGATTACAAAGCTATCAACATCTGATCCAAAGATTTGTTGAGAAATTGGTCTTTCCTCTTCTTTCATATAAAGCATATTAAGTGTTTTTTCATTTTCATACATAATAGCTTTATCACTAACCATTTCAGCATAAATAAGACCACAACCCATTTCCTTAGCAATTCGTCTATATGCTGAATTTGAAATGCCAGCCATAGGAGCCAAAACAACTTGATTTTTTATTTTGACATTTCCAATCTTCCATTCCATAATTTATCACATACCTATTTTTTTTGCTTATTTTTCTTTAATAAGTCCCTAATTTCTTCTAACAATTTAACTTCATCACTAACTTGTTTTTCTTCTTCAGATTCTTCTTTGACTTCTTCTTTTTTCTTAAATTTTTCAAATAACTTTATCATCATGAAAATACAAAAAGATATAATTAAGAAATCAATTATAGTTTGTATAAAGGTTCCATATTGAATTTTAGCATTTCCAATAACAATATTTAATTTACTAAAGTCTAATCCTCCTAGAACTACTCCAATTAATGGCATTATCATATCATTTACTAAACTAGTAACTATTTTCCCAAAAGCACCTCCAACGATAACACCTACTGCCATATCTACAACATTTCCTCTAGAAATAAATTTTTTAAAATCTTCGGCATTTTGTTTTACTTTTTTGAAATTTTTTTCCATACTACCTCTCCTTCTACTGATATTATAACAATTCTTTTTATTATATCAAGAAAAAACTAGATTATTTTAGATTATCTAGTTCTTTTAATAACTCTGCCTTATTCATTTTTGAATAATTTTTTATTTTCTTTTCTTTAGCTATCTCTCTTAATTTAGTTAAAGACATTTTTTCTAAACTTGTTTCTTCATCTTCAGATGGCATTTTACCATTTTCTACTAAATAATCAATTTGCTCTTTTGTTAAAGTTTCATATTCTAATAAAGTCTCTGCAATTAATTTTAGTAAATCTTTGTGTTTATTGATAATTTCTTTGGCTTTCTTATGACAGTTATTAATAATCTTTCTCATTTCCATATCAATTTCATTAGCTACTTCATTTGAAAAATGTTGAGTTTTATTATAATCTCTACCTAAGAAAACACTTCCTTCTTGTTGTTCAAATTGTAATGGACCTAAGTCACTCATACCATATTCTGTAACCATAGCACGAGCTATTTTTGTTGCTTTTTCAAAATCGTTATGAGCTCCTGTAGTGATTTCTCCAAAGGTTATTTCTTCAGCTGTACGACCTCCAAGTAGACCTGTGATCTGCTCTAACAAATCTGTTTTTGTTGAACATAATTTTTCTTCACTTGGAACCATCATATTATATCCACCTGCTGTACCACGTGGAATAATCGTTACTTTTTGAACGTCGCTAGCATTACTTAATTTTAATCCAATAACTGCATGACCTGCTTCATGATATGCTACTAATTTTCTATCGTTTTCACTATATTTACGTGAAGTTTTAGCTGGACCCATTAATACTCTATCTGTAGCTTCATCTATTTCACTCATAGTGATTACTTCTTTATTTCTTCTAACAGCTAAAAGTGCTGCTTCATTTAATAAGTTTTCTAAATCAGCGCCACTAAAACCTGGTGTTCTTTTAGCTAAATTTTTTAAGGTTATTCCTTCTGCCAATTTTTTATTTTTTGAATGTACACCTAAAATTTCTTCTCTACCTTTAACATCTGGTAAATTAACTGTTACTTGGCGATCAAATCTACCTGGACGTAAAAGTGCAGGATCTAAAACATCTGGTCTATTAGTAGCGGCAATAATGATAATACCTTCATTTTCACCAAAACCATCCATTTCTGTAAGTAATTGGTTTAAGGTTTGTTCTCTTTCATCATGTCCTCCACCTAAACCTGTTCCTCTTTGTCGTCCAACAGCATCAATTTCATCAATAAAAATTAGACATGGGGCATTTCTTTTAGCTTGTTGAAACATATCTCTAACACGACTTGCTCCAACACCAACAAATAATTCAACAAAATCTGAACCACTTATAAAATAAAATGGAACATTGGCTTCTCCAGCAACAGCTCTAGCAAGTAATGTTTTTCCAGTTCCTGGAGGACCAAATAATAAGACTCCTTTTGGTATTCTAGCTCCTAATTTTTGGAATTTTTTAGGATTTTTCAAAAAGTCAATTAATTCTGCTACTTCTTCTTTTTCTTCTTTTAAGCCAGCCACATCTTCAAATGTAACTTTGTTATTATCGCTACTTAAACGAGCTTTACTTTTACCAAAGTCCATAGAACTTTTATTACCTGCTAACTGACGATTGAAAAAGAAGAACGCAAACGCAACTAATAATACGAATGGTAAAACATTAATAAGAATAACTAAAAAAGTCGAACTATCAGGATCTGCTTTTGTTTCTAATTTAAAGTTTTGTTTTTCAGATCCGTCTACAATCTTTTCAATTACTGCTTCACTCATTGGTAATCTTGCAAAGAAAGTTTGATTCTTTTTAGCATTTCTTAATGTACCAGTAACTTCATATGTTTTAGCACTATCCCTAGTTGTAATAGTAACGTTCTTTATATTTCCTTCATTTAATTCACCAATAAACTCATTATAAGTTAAATTTTTAACATCCGTATTCATAACATTGAATACATAAAATACACCTATAATAATTAAAAACATAAAAAGATATGGTAATAATCCCTTTTTAACATTTTTCTGATTTATAATATTTTTATTCATTTTTTTGCCTCCTCTAACAGTATTTCATTATTATATCACACTTTTCATTTTTTTGCTTATCAAATTTAGATTTTTTTAAACCTGGTATCCATAAAATATTTCCTAATGAATCTACAACAATTGGCCATGTATCTCTTTTGTCTAAACTAATCTTATTTTCGATGAAAATATCTTTTACTTTTTTCTTACCATTAAGACCTTTAACAAACATTTTATCACCTAGTTTTCTTGTTCTAATTATGATTGGTAAACAAATATCTTCACTAGACAATCTACAAATATTATTAGAACAATCATCAGTACCATCAATCTTTTCTATATAATGTTTATTAGGTAAAGTAGCATATGTATTAAATTCAATTTCATATTCTGTAATTTCTTCAGTTTCTCTTTTCAAATAGAATTTATCATAACTTTTAACAGCTATAATTTCATTAGGTAAATTAACCTCCATATTTGCTCGTTTACTATTGATTAAATAAAATAATAACTCAATATGCTTATCATTAACTAACATCAAATCATCTTGATAAAAGTCTTCTAATATATAATATAGTATTTCTTTTTGAATATACTTATCTAATTGAAGAAATTTATCGATTGATATTTGATTTCCATCTAAAACTTTATTCAAAGCATTGTCTCGCTCTTTTTCTATATATTTAGAAGCTTGCTCTAAATTATTACTAAACTTTAAAAATTTCAAATGAACATTTTCTTCTTCATCTTTTAAAAATGGTAAAATATTTTTACGATATCTATTTCTTGTGTATTTCATTTTTGCATTAGAATCATCTATGAAATATGGTACATTGTTAATTCGATTATATTCTTCTAATTCGTCTTTTGTATAATAGATTAACGGTCTTACAATCTTATATGTTCCCATATCAACAATTTCATGAAAGCCACTATAACCCTGTAAATTAGATCCTCTAACTATTCTCATTAAAATTGTTTCTATAAGATCATCTCCATGATGAGCCGTCATTAAGTAATTGGCCTTATATTTTGCAACCACATCCTCAAAAAAATGATATCTAATATTTCTTGCTTCATTATGAAAATTATCGTCTCCATATTTTTCTATTTTCATTTTTTCTAACATAATATTATGCTTATTACAATAATCTTTTATAAAAGCTTCCTCTATTTCGCTTTGCTTTCTAATATTATGATTAACATGTGCACAAATTAATTGTAATTCATATTTTTCTCTTAACTTTAGCAGCATATCTAATAACGCCATTGAATCTGGTCCAGTTGAACAGCCTACTACAATAGTATCATTATTTTCAAAATCAAAATGTTCTTCAAGTTTCATATATACCACCATTTATATTCTATAAAAAAAATTACTTTTTAGCAAGGCTTAATATTTTTATCTTTTCAATAATAAAAAAAAACTAAGACTTATTATTTTCTTAGTTTATAAATATTCTTTTAAATGATTAATTGCCTTTTCTTGAAATTTTAAATATTCTTTAGCTATTTTTTTATGTTCCTTATCCAAAGCTTTTTCGTATTGACTTAGTTTTTTTTCTATTTCCACAGATCCTGTGGAAACGCCTTTAATCATCATATCTGCAATTGCAGAATCACTATTATCTTCTTTTACTTCTTTATTAATTCCCATAGCTGAACCCATCTTAGACATTAAACTAGGGTTACTAATTTCTTTGTTATTCTGTTCTAAAATTTTTTCTGTTTCTTCTTGGTACTGTTGATATTGTTTTAATATATCTTCTAAATATCCTTTTATTTTATTATCTTTTTCTTTTAAATCTTCTAATAATTTTTCAATTGTATAGCTTCCCATAGCAGCATCATGATGTATTTGTTCTATTAATTCAAATTTTTCTTCCATATTAAATCCTCCCAGTCATATTATTTACTAGGAGGGTGTTTTTATACTATGATATTATATTTTTAAATATTTTCTAACTGCACTAGCACTACCAATCATTCCTACTATAATACCAATTATGATGATGGCTAGAGACGTTGTATAAATAAATGGTTCTGGCTTTATTAATTCGATTAATCTTGTGAATAAATATCCATCAAAATGATTATAGAAAGCTAAATATCCAAAGGTTGCTAATAAGACTGGTATAATAGATCCTATTAAACCTAAAATCATTCCTTCAATTATAAATGGTGTCTTAATAGAAAAGTTACTAGCACCTACTAGACGCATAATACTAATTTCTCTTTTTCTTGAAAATATAGTCAATTTGATAGTATTAATAATTAAAAATACTGTTACTATAATCAAAGCAATAACTACTCCATAAGCTACTTTTTCTATAGAAGAGAAGGCATTAACTAATTTTTCAACCATTCCTTCACCATATCTAACAATAGAAACTTTAGGCATTTTCTTTAATGTTTTTGCTGTATTACCAATTTGGTTAATGTCTTTAACTTTAATTTGAAAAGTATCTTTTAATGGATTATCATCTGCCGTCCAAGTTGACATTACAGAATCAAATATTTCAGATTCTTTAGCCATTTCTTTTTTTACTTCTTCTTTACCTTGAAATTTATAAGAATCGACATTATCTAGTTTTTTTATTTTTTGCGTTATATCTTCTACATCTTCATTTGTTGCATCTGTATCTAAGAAAACGACAATTGTTAAATCTCCTTCTATTTCTTTGGTAAAGTTCTCAACATTCAAAGATGCTATAATGGAAACTACAACTATAATTAGAGTTATTGTAATACATGAAATAGATGCTAATGATAAACTAAAATTTCTAAATACACTTTTAAAAGCATCACGGATACTTCTACTTAACATTCTAAATATCTTCATCATCGTAGGTTCCTTTCTCTTTATTATTAACAAGTCTTCCCTCTTTTAAAGTAATTACTTGCTTTTTCATTTTATTAACAATAACTTTATCATGAGTAACCATTAATATAGTTGTACCTTTTTTCTGATTGATATCTTCTAAAACTCTCATTATATCCATACTCATTTCAGGATCTAAGTTTCCAGTTGGTTCGTCACACAATAATAGCTTAGGATCATTTACAATAGCTCTAGCAATGGCTACTCTTTGTTGTTCTCCTCCTGATAATTGATCTGGATAATTATGAACTTTATTTTTTAATCCTACCATTTCTAGTGCTTTTAGTGTCTTTATTCTAGTTTCATTTTTAGTAGCACCAATTACTTCCATTGCAAAAGCAACATTTTCATAAACTGTAAGTTTTGGTAACAATCTATAATCTTGAAAGACTATTCCTAACTTTCTACGTAATTTATAAACTTTTTTATTTCTTAATTTAGCAACATTAACGCCACCGACAACTATTTGTCCACTAGTAGGCTTTTCTTCTCGATATAGCATTTTTATCAATGTTGATTTTCCACTTCCTGAGCCTCCTATAACAAAAACAAATGATCCTTTTTTTATTGATAAATTTAAATCATATATTGCGGTAACACCGTTCTTATATTGTTTCTTTACATTTTTTAATCTGATTAAGTCCATCTTATCAACCACCTTAATACTAACAGTATAACACAAATTTCGACATAAAAAAAGGAGATTTAATTTTATTTATCTCCAATTATATCCAATTTTTATTTATACTATTTTCCGCCTTGAACTTGATAAGCATCACAAGCTAAGAAAAACACATCAGGATCTATTTCTTTTATTCCCGTAGACATTTTAAAATATTCTCGTGATGGGATTACCGTTAAAATAACCTTTCTCTTTTTTTCTAAAAAACCGCCCCTGACATCAAAAACGGTTGCACTATGATTAAGTTGTTCTATAATATATTTTCTAACCGTATCTGGCTCTGAAGTAATAATATAAAAAGCCTTATTGTTAGAAATTCCTAACATGACTCGATCTAAGACAAAACTGTTGATAAATAAAATAATAAGAGCATACATTACCATTGTCCAACCAAAAAACAAACCTCCAATAAAGACAATTATTCCATTAATTACAAAAGAACTTTTACTAACTGGTATCTTTAGCTTTTCATAGAGAATTTGATTAATTATCGGTAAGCCACCATTACTAAATCCTGTTTTATACATAATTCCATTAGCAAAACCTCCAATAACTCCAATAAATATAGATATTAAAACTAAATCACTAGTATCTATATTAATATAATTTACTAAATATGAAGTGAGTTTAACAAATAAAGGATAAATAAAAGTTGCTACAATACTGCCTGATGTTCTTTCCACACCTAGAAATAAAAAACTTAGTAACAATAAAATTACAGAAATAATTAATATTATAAAAGAATTATCCCAATTATAAAGATGATTAGTAATAAGTGCTATACCATTCACTCCACCAGTTACTATTTTTGTTGGAACAATTAAAAGATTAAATAACACTGCCGCTATCGCTAAAGCTATTATTAACATTAAATATCGTTTTAATAAATCTTTTTGTTTAAGTTTTTTTCCAATATTACTACTTAAATTATCCATCTATTCACCCCCAAAAACTTCATATGCGTCAGTTACAACGAAGAATGCTTCAGGGTCAATTTCTTTGATACCTTCTTTTAAACGATAATATTCTTTAGTTGGTAAAACACATAGTAAGACAGTTTCTCTTTCTTTTTTATAACCACCTTTGGCATTAAAAACAGTTACCCCATGATTTAAGTACTTCATAATATAATCCTTAATTTTTGATTCTTCATCAGTTACAATATAAAAGGCTTTACTATCAGAAATTCCTAATATAACTCGATCTGACATATAGCTAATTAAGTATAAAATAATAATAGAATACATAAGTTTAGTGGGTCCAAATACAATTCCTGATAAAATAACAATAGTTCCATCACATAGTAACATACTTTTTCCTAAACCAATTTTAAAATATTTTGAAACTATTTGATTTAAAATATCTGTTCCTCCAGTAGTAAATCCAGCCTTAAAAATAATTCCAGCTCCAAAACCATATAATAATCCCCCAAAAATTGCTGAAAGTAATAATTGTGAAGTATCTATATTAATATAAGACGTTATATGAGAGGTAGCTTCTACAAAAAGAGGAAATAAAAGACTTCCTAAAATTGAGCCTCGGGTTTTTTCTTGGCCTAAATATATATAACTAAGAACAAGTAAAAGGAGTGATGCTATTAAAATAACAAGTGATTTATTAATATTAAATACATGATTTAAAATAATAGAAAGACCACTAACTCCTCCTGGAACTAAATCGTTAGGTGCTAAAAATAAATTAAATGATAAGGCTACTAAAAAACATCCAATACAAAATTTTATATATCTTTTTACTTTATATTTATTTTCAACTCTATCTTTTATTAATTGTAATTTGTCATTATTAAACCAATGCATATTATATTCCCCTTTTTAAATTGCTTTCTATAAATAAATCAATATCTCCATCTAATACTTTATTTACATTACTAGTTTCTACATTTGTTCTATGATCTTTAACTAATGAATAAGGATGTAGAATATAACTTCTAATTTGTGAACCAAAATCGATATTTTTTTGTTCACCTTTAATCGTATTTATTTCTTTTTCTTGTTTGTCTTCTTCTAATAATAACAACTTTGTTTTCAAAACCTGAAGAGCATGTTCTTTATTTTGGATTTGACTTCTTTCATTTTGACAAGTTACAACTATTTTTGAAGGTAAATGTGTAATTCTTACCGCTGAATCTGTTGTATTAACCCCTTGTCCTCCTGCGCCTGTTGAACGATAAACATCTATTTTTAAATCTTTTTCATCAATCATAATATCAATGTCTTTTTTGATATCTGGAGTTACTTCAATTGAAGCAAAAGATGTATGTCTTCTATTATTAGAATCAAAAGGAGATAGTCGCACTAGTCGATGGATTCCTTTTTCATTTTTTAAATAACCATAGGCGTTAGTACCTTTAACAAGGAAAGAAACACTTTTTAAACCGGCTTCATCGCCATCTTGATAATCTAAAATTTCTATTTTATAGTTTTTCCTTTCACACCATCTTGTATACATCCTATATAACATTAAGGCCCAATCACATGATTCTGTTCCCCCAGCACCAGGATGAATCTCAACAATACAATTTTCACTATCATATTTGCCATTTAATAATAATAGTAACTGTAAGTTAGCAATTTTTGTTTCAAGCTCTTGGGTATCATTAGTTATATTTTCTAATAACTCTGCATCTGGTTCTTCTTCTAATAGAGAAATTATTTCTAAATTATTAGTAATGGTTTCTTTTACTTTTGTAAGTGGTTCAACTATCTCTTTTAGATTATTAAGTCTACTAATAGTTTCTTCTGCTTCTTCTTTATTATTCCAAAAATTAACTTTATTCATCTCTTGCTCTAAAAGATTTATTTGTTTTTCCTTTTCAGAACAGTCAAAGTGACCTCCATAAATCATCTATTTCTAAATTAAATTCAACTAGCTTTCTTTTTATTTCTGATTCGTTCATATTTCAAGCTCCTTTTCATAATATATTAATATTATACACAATTATATTTTTCTAATAAATAACTTTAGAAAAAAAGGTGTATATTTTATTATTTATTACATACTATATTAGTGGGGAACATTCATGTTAGTAAATGAAAATCCCCTGTATATAGATTGGCATTTAGTTAACACTACTAAATGCCTTTTTTATAAAAAAGATATAGTTTAGAATACTATATCTTTTCATTATTATTTAAAATAATCTATTTGATTTTTTTATTATCGATTACTAGTCTCACTTATTCATTAAAATCTACAACTTAATTTATTTTATTTTTCCATTATACATATCTTGAAATACTCCAGGATTTTCTATCAATTCCTTGTATTGACCTTTTTGTATAATTTTTCCTTGATCAAATACTAGTATTGTATCACAATTTTCTAAAGTAGTCAGTCTATGAGCTATAGATATAATAGTTATTTTATTTTCAATTTGAAATTTTTCAATTTGCTTTTGAATATATTTTTCAGATGTATTATCTAAAGCAGAAGTTGCTTCATCTAAGATTAAGATTTTAGGTTTCCTTAAAAAAATTCTAGCAATGGCAATTCGTTGTCTTTGTCCTCCAGACAGATTATTTCCTCCTTCAGCAAGAATAGTATTATAACCATCTGGCAAACTTTCAATAAAATCATCAATATAGGCTTTAGCAGCAGCAGCTTTTAGTTCTTTATCTGTTATTTGTTGATTCATGCCATAGCAAATATTTTCTCGAATTGTCCCAGCGATTAAAAAGGGGCTTTGTGGTACTAAGGCTATCATATTAGCTATATCTTTTCGCGATAAACTATTTATATCAAGATTGTCAATAATTATTTGTCCACTATTATTTTTTTCTAATTTTGTTAATAGTCTTATTAAGGAAGATTTTCCACAGCCCGAAGGTCCTGCAATTCCTATAAAATCGCCTTGCTTTATATCTAAATTAAGATTATCTATTACTTTTTTATCACTATTTTTATATGAAAAATTAACATTATCTAAATGAATTAATGGATATTCTTTTCCTTTTTTTTCAGCTTTTATATGCTTATATGAAAAATCTTTTTCTAAATCTATAATATTAAAATATTCCTTAGCTAAAATAGTTGATTCTGATAATTCATCAAAGATTCTATGTAATTCACGTAAAGGAGTCGTTAACTGAGTGAAACATAAATAAGCTGTTAAAACTGTACCTACACTTATTACTCCTTCTCCGGCTAGATAAGCAGACATTCCTATTACTAATACTGTAAATAAAGCTTCATTTATAAATTTTAAACAATCATAAAAAGCCATAGATTTATGATGTTTCATTTCTTTTTTTCGTAAATACTCTGATTTAGTAGCAAATCTATTCACTTCAGCCCCTGTATTGTTTGTAACTCTTATTACTTCAATACCGTTTATTAATTCCACCATTGTTCCATCCATAGAAGATTTTTCTTCCATTAATTCTACTCTAATCCCTTTTTGCGTTGATATTTGTCTAAATATTATAATTATACCTATAGGAATAACAAATAACATTAATACAGATAAAAATAGTGGCAACTTAGTAAATATAACCACAATCGCAGCAATACCACTAAAAATAGCGGGAGCAAAATCCATAAATAAAAGCTTTAACAATCTTATGGTTCCTTCTAAACTGCGATTTAGTCTACCATGAATATTTCCAGTCATATTTAATTTAAAATAAAGTAGTGGAGCATGTAATAATGAGTTTATAGCTTTAGTTCTAGCATCTTTTTCACATCTAGTACAAGTATCTTCAACTATTACTCGACGGATTACTTTTATAATCTCATTAGATACTGTTACTATCAATATAAATATTAAAAAGGGAATTATTTTAACAAAGGATAAATTTGCTTGATTTAAAACATCGTCGGTTAATTTTCCAATTGATAATGGTAATAATTGGCTTAATATTGCTGATATTATCATAATAATAATTATGATTAGAAAATTAATTTTTTGGCGTTTGTTAAGCATTTTATAAACTCTTTTTAATAAACTCTCTTTTTTATTCATAAATATTACTTCCTATCATAAACTTATAATTTTAAAAATAACTATTATAATGATTATTAGTATAAGTAAAGAGATTGGGAAGACCACCCAGCTAATAAAAGCAGCTTGATTTTTATCTGTTAAGTCACTATATAGCTTTTTAGTCTCTCTATCGATATCACTAGACATTGCTCGCCCAATACTAGTTGATTTAGCTTTTTGATATGAATTTGAATGTGCTAAATTATTTCCTTCTGAATTTAAATCATTTTCTAATTTTTCAATCTGGCGTTTATTATTAACATTAACATATTGATAATAATAACTTGTATTACCTCTTTCAATTACACCTTGTAAATAAGGAACATCTTCTTCAGGTAAATATTGTCTAAATAAATTAAAATTTTCTTTTAAAAAGATTGGTTTAAGGATATTTATATCAATTTTTGAATATATGCTAATTTGAATAAAAGCTAAATTATATATATCTTCTTTAATGATTTCTTGTTTATATTCTTTTGGTATTTTTATTACAGTATTATATTGAATAGGATTTAGATTTTGTTCATTTAAAATTTCTATCTCCTTAGGGTTAAAACTCTTAATACAATAGTCATTAGTGTGTATAAAGTGCATTGTTTTAGACATATTATAAAATAATTTTTGAACTTTTTCTTTACTAGGGTTATTATCTAACCAATCTGATAGTTTTATGCTCATATCCTACTCACCTATTTTAATTTTATACCAATTAAAATAAAAAAACAAATTAATTGCTACTAAATACAAATTGTTTTTGAAATTTTTGTCTACAAATATGTAAACAATTATCAACTGAACTAATCGGTATATCTAATAAAGCTGATATTTCTTTATACTTAAAGCCATTATATCTAAGCTCAAACACGAGACTTTGTCTTAAGGGTAAATTATTTTTAAACTGAATTAATTTATCTAAAACTATTTTTTCATCTAGATAATAATTCGGATTATTACAAGGTGTTTCATCAGGAATAAAATCCATCAATTTTAAATTATCTTCTATTTCGTATTCTATGGAAATCGAATTAATCATATTTTCATTTTTTAAAGCAAAACAACTTCTACAAAACCCTTTTATTTGTCTTTCAATACAAACTAAAGAAAATGTATAAAACAATACGTTTTGTCCTTCTTTAAACGATTTAATAGCTCTATCTAACCCAATATATCCTTCTTGTATAAAATCGTCTAAATCACCACAATGATAATTCGTTTTTGAATAATATTTTTTTGCAATTGCAGAGACAATCGGCTTATATTTTTCATATATTACGGCCATAGAATTATCATCTTTTTCGCTAATTAAATATAGTTGCTCATAGTCATTTATTTTTTTATAGTCCAAAATATTACCTACTTTCTATGTCGGACTACTTCATATATTACAATTCCAGCGGAAACAGAAGCATTTAAACTATTAACATGACCATAAAGAGGTATCGTCGCAATAAAATCACAAGCTTTTGCGACAATTTGGCTCATTCCTGATCCTTCATTACCAATTATTATGGCAGTTTTTTCTGCATAATCTATTTCATCATATTTTGTTCCTTCCATATCTGTTCCTACAATCCAAAAACCTTCTTTTTTTAATCTTTTTATTGTATTAGCTAAATTTGTTACTTTAACTATATTAACGTTTAATAAAGCTCCTGCACTAGTTTTCATAACAGTAGCGTTTACTAAAGCTTGTCTATCTTTTGGGATTATTATCATATTTACACCAGCAGCTTCGCAAGTTCTAATAATAGCACCAAAATTGTGAGGATCTTCAAGATGATCTAATATTACAATAAAATTTGGATTTTTAGAAAGCATGTCTTCTAAATCTTTATACTGGTAGTCCTCAATATCTAGTATTATACCTTGATGAACACCACCTGCCAAATTATCCATTTGTTTTTTTGACATAATTTTAGGTTGTATTTTTACTTTTTCTAATAAAGAATTTATTTTTTCATCATTAAAATTATCCTGTAAAAATATTTTTTTAATCTTCTTCGATTGTTTTAATAATTCTGTGGCTACATTTCTTCCATATACTAACATCTTAAACCTCCAATATTTGTTGCATTATTTGTTTTATTCTTGTTGTTTCTTTTTTTAATTCTAAATAACCAATTAAAGCCTCTAAACCAGTGGCTTTTTTATATGTTATAATATCACAATTTTTAGGATGTGAATTAACCTTACAGTTTCTTGCTCTTTTAACAACATCAATTTCTTCTTCAGTTAAATAATTATTATCTATTAACTCTTTTAAATATTGAGCTTGGCTTTTTGCACTAACATATTTAACTGCTTCTTTCTGTAGTTTGTCAACATTATTTAGACCTTTAGCTATTAAATATTTTCTAATATAATCTTCATATATTGTATCTCCTAGATAAGCTAATACTAAGACATTAATTTCTTTTACTTGCATATTATCACCACTAATTTTAGTATACCATAAGATATGTTTTCTTGGTTTAATTTTTATTTTATCTATGGGTAAAAAGATAAGTAATTTGTACTATTATTTTAAATTCTCAATAAAGGCTCTTGTTGTTATAATCCTTATTAAAAAAAACAACTATTTATAAAAATTTTTTCTTTACAAATTAATACAATAATGTTACTAATAAATTAAATAAAATATATATTTGAATGTAGTAAAAGGAAGGGTATTGATATGAATATTAATCTTGATTTATATAAAGTATTTTATTATGTAGCTAAAAATAAAAATATTTCACGAGCAGCAGAGGAATTGATGATAAGTCAACCAGCGGTTAGTAAATCAATAAAAACTCTTGAAAATCAAATGAATATACAACTTTTTAAAAGAACTAATAATGGTGTTAAACTAACTGAAATAGGAAATATAATTTATAAAAAAGTTGAAAATGCTTTAACACTAATAGAATCAGTTGAATCTGATGTTAAATCAAGATTAAATATACAATCAGGAACATTAACTATTGGGGTAAGTAGAGCAATCATGGATGAATTTTTAATGCCACATATAATTGATTTCCATAATAAATATCCAAATATAAAGATTAAGTTATTAACAGATAATACGGATTTAATAAAAAAATATCAATTGGGATTAGTAGATGTAGTATTTACACATATGCCTGCTGAAATACCTGAGAATTGTAAATTTATTAAATTAACTAGTTTTCATAATTGTTTTGCAGCAAATGAAAAGTATATAAATTATAAAAATAAAAAACTATTAAATAAAGATTTAGAAAAATTACCATTGCTTTTATTAGATAAAGGTACTATAAATAGAAATAGAATTGATGAATATTGTTATAAGAATAAGATAAAATTAAATCCAGAAATGGAATTTGGAAGTAATACCTTAATTAAAGATTTTACATTAACTGGTTTTGGTATCGGTATGTTAGATGAAGAAGGTATAAAAGAAGAATTAGAAAATGGAAAATTATTTAAACTAGATATTGATATACCTTTAAGAGAAAAATATTTAGGATTGTTCTATAATCCAAATAATCAAAATTTAGTATTAGATAAATTTATAAAATTAATTACAGACTAATTAGATATAACTAAAAGTTATAGCAACATAAGAAATATGTATTATACTTATATAGCTATTTGAGATATAATATGAACAATCAAATGAAAAAAAGGGGGGGAAATTTCGATGTCACAAAATGAAAAATAGCTATATGTAGACTTTCTAATAAAACAGATAGTTCATACACCTAAAGTAATACAGTCTAGACTAGCTAATCAAAAGACAAATCAATTTAAAGAAGGCGGCTATTTATCAAAATAAAAAAGTATACTTAATAAAAAATAAAGATGCTTTAAAAGATAAATACAAAAAGAAAATAAATAATAATATAACCAGTATATGTTTAGTGTTAAATTTTATTATAATATGGATACAATTTTTAAAGGGGGAAAAACTTATGGAAAATAAAGGCATAAAAGAATTAAGGGATTCAGTAATTGAAGGATTAAGAGAGTATAAAGAAAGTGGAGGAAAAGACCATATAAATCTAGATATAAATAAAGAAATATTACAGAAAATACTTTTTGAAGGTAAAAAATTTGCTTTACCAGACAATTTATGGAAATTATTAGATTTAAGTAATGTATCATTTGATGATATTGATGTTGGAAGAGTAGATTTCACAGGAAGTAAAGGAGTAATAATAAATCCTCAAACAATATGGGGTAAAAGTTTACGCGGCACAAAATTAATGGGTGTAGAAATAATAGGTTCATTCGATGGTGTTTCTGTAATAGAAACAGACTTTACGGGAAGCAAAGGAGCAATAATAGATCCACAAGAAGTATTTTGTAAATCATTAGCTAGAGCCAAATTAGCAAATGTAGAACTAAGAAGTTTCTTGGGTGCTCAAGCTAGGTTCGACGATGTTGATGTTCAAGAAACAAATTTTACTGGAAGTAAGGGAGGAGTAATAGATCCTCAAAAAGTAAAAAATAAAAGTTTATATGGAACAATATTAACAGATGCGGGAATAAAAGGTTCATTCGATGGTGTTGATGTTCAAAAAGCAGATTTTACTGGAAGTTGGGGAGCAAATATAGTTCCATATGAAGTAAAAAATAGAAGTTTATGTGGAACAAAATTAACGGATGTATTAATCGCTAGGCCTTCTTATGCCTTTGACTATGTTAATGTTGAATATGCAGATTTCACAGGAAGTGAAGGAGCAGAAATAAATCTACAACAATTATGGAATAAAAGTTTACGTGGAACAAAACTAGCAAACGTAGAAATATATGGTTCATTTGATAATGTTATTGTTGAGGGTGCAGACTTCACAGGAAGTAAAGGAGCAATAATGGATTTAGATAAAGCAAAAAAAGCAAAAGAATATGGTGCTAATTTAACAAATGTAGAAATAATAGATCCAAATAAAGATATAATTAAAGAAACAGAAGAAAAAATAGCTAAAACATTTCAAAAAAACAAAAAATAAAAATTGACCTATAACTAGGTCTTTTATTATGTTCTTAACTCGAAACATAATAAAAGCGTACAATTTTTTGTGTACACTTTTATCTTAAAACTTCAAATTTCTAATTCTAAACTATTTCGTAGGTTGTCCCTTCTCTGCTATCTATTAATTTTATTCCTTTTTGAAGCAATTCATCTCTAATTGAATCGGCTGTTGCAAAATCTTTATTCTTTTTAGCATTCTTCCTTAATTCTATTTTTTCTATAATCTCTTGCTCTAACTCAGCTGAAATACTTTTCTTTTCTTCCTTTGTTAAATCTAAAGATAGTACTTTATCAAAATCTTTGATAATTTTAAACTTTGTTGCATCGTTTAAATTCTCATCTTTTAAAACATCATAAATAACTGTAAGCATAAGTGATGTATTTAAATCATTTTCTAAAGCGTCTTTAAATTTTTTAGTATATTTACTTATAGCAGTACCGTCTATTTCTCCTTCTTTTTCTAAAGATAATACTTTGTTTTTTAATTTGCTATAAGCTATTTTAGCTGTATCTAATGATTCAAAGCTAAAAACGAGAGAATTTCTATAGTGACTATTAAGACAAAAATATTTATAATCAAGGGGACTATATCCTTTTTCTTTTAATAATGAAATTGTTAAAAATTCGCCATTAGATTTGGACATTTTTCCTGTTTGATCATTAAGATGTGCTCCATGACACCAATAATTACACCATTTGTGACCTAGGTAAGCCTCACTTTGAGCAATCTCATTAGTATGATGTGGAAAGATATTATCAACACCACCACAATGAATATCTAAATATTCGCCTAAAGTCAAATATGATATACCAGAACATTCAATATGCCAGCCAGGATATCCTACTCCCCATGGTGAATCCCATTTCATTACTTGGTTTTCAAATTTAGATAAGGTAAACCATAAAACAAAATCTGCTGGATTTCTTTTAGCTTTATCTTCATCTACTGTATCCCTGACTCCTATAAGTAAATCGTCTTTGTTTTTTCCTGATAACTTATAATAATCATTCGCCTTACTAATATCAAAATATACATTTCCATTAGAAATATAAGCATAATCTTCATCTAACATTTTTTGAATCATTTTTATATAGGTATCAATATGAGCACTGGCTTTTTCTATAATTTTAGGAATCTTAAGATTTAAATCTTTCATATCACTTAAGAAAGCATTTGTATAAAAATCTGCTATTTCATAAACTGTTTTTCCTTCTCTTTTTGCTCCTTTAATCATTTTATCTTCACCAGTATCACTATCACTTGTTAAATGACCTACATCTGTTATATTCATAGCTCTAATAACTTCATATCCTAAATAGCTTAATCCTTTTTCTAAGATATCTTCAAAAATGTAAGTTCTTAAATTGCCTATATGAGCGTAATGATAAACCGTTGGTCCACATGTATACATTTTTACCTTTTTTTCTTCAAAAGGAATAAATTCTTCTATTTGTTTGGTTAAAGTATTATATAGTTTCATGTTATCACCTGGCATTAGTATATCATATTAAATTAAAAATAAAAAGATACTAGCAAGTCTTCTTTTAATTAAAAAAACGAATTAATAGCTAATAAAAATAGAATAATTATCCCAATAATTTTTGAAAATTTCCCTGTCTTTTCACTTAAAAACTTTCCTAATAATAATCCTAATAATGTAAAAATAGCACTAACTATCGAAAAAATTAAACCAGCTATAATTAAATTTGCCTTTTCTAATGATAAAGCCAAACCGACAGTAAAACTATCTATACTAACTGCTAGTCCAAATAATAGTAGTTCTAAAAACTTATCTAACTGATATTTATTATCCTCATCTTTAAAAGAAATTATCATTTCTACTCCTAATATTGCAAAGACTATTCCCGCGATAAAGTTACTATATTTACTCAAATTAGTTAAGAATAGTCCTCCTAAGAAACCACTTAAATTAGGCATTACAAAGTGATATATTCCAACGATTATAGAAAGTAGTAATATTTTTTTTCTAGGAAAATCATTGGCACCATAAACAATTGCTAAAGAAAAGGAATCCATACTTAATCCTACTGCCATAAACATATAATAAAAAATAGAAGACATTATATCACCTTCTATATTTTATTATATTAGTTTATGAAAAATACTTATCTATAACTTCTTTTATAAAAGACGTATACTCTACTTCATCTTTATCTGTTTCTTCTGCTTCTAATAAGCATAATGGTGGAAATAAAACACACCAGAAATTCTCACCCTTTCCATTACCTAATGTGACTACTAAAGATTCATAATTACCCGCCTTATATTGAACTCCTTTATAACTCTTTTCTGGAAAATAGTGGTTACCATAATCTATGGTATAACTTTCATCTATGTTATTTTCCTGCATAGTTTTATCAATATTAGTTTTAAAGTTATTAATATTACCTTTTAAAGTCATCCTAGTAGATTCTAAACTATTAGTATCTTTTAATAATGACATAATATTTTTTTCTAAATTGGTCGCTATTTTTAGCTTGTTTTCTTGGTCTTTCTCTTGATTACTATTAGCTATAACCCTAAATCTAATAGATTCCTTTGGTATTATTATTTTACTATTATTACTGTTATTACTTATACAAAAAATTATTAGTAAACAACCTATTGTTATCAAAATATTTTTCAAATTAAAACCACCTTTCATATAGATAGTGGTTTATTTGTTAATTTTTTATTCATTATCTTTATAAATAAAAATCATTCTATCTTTTTCAGATAAATCTTTTTTGGCTTCTATTTTGATATTTGCTAAATATGTATTGGCTAAAGCAATTATATCATTTTTTTGAGTACATCCTATTTCTAAGGCTATTAAAAATTTATTATTTAAATAATCTGAAATATTACTGAATATTTTTTTATAAACATCTAAGCCATCTTCTCCTCCATATAAAGCTAAATGTGGTTCATTATCTTTGACAATTGCTTCTATTTCTTCATTTGTTTTTATATATGGTGGATTGCTTATAATTACATCGTATTTATCTTTAACATTTTGAAAGACGTCACTTTCTATAAAATTTACCTCTAGATTTAAAGCTTTAGCATTTTGTTTAGCTATATTTATTGCTTTAGAACTGATATCTACTAAGTCAACTTGAGCTGAAGGAAATTTTTGTTTTAAAGTTAAACCAATAATACCACTACCACAGCCAATATCTAAGATTTTAATATTACTAGTAAACTTTTCTTGAATATATTTAATTGTGTTTTCAACTAATTCTTCTGTTTCAAAACGTGGAATTAAGACATCTTCATTAATTATAAATCTATTACCATAAAAGTTAATATTTCCTATAACATATTGAAGCGGTTTACCCATTTTTAAAGCTTCTATTTCTTTTTTATAGATTGTAACTAAAGTATCTGGTACTACTTCATCTAAACATGTTAATAATTCTAATACATTTTTCTCTAATAAGTCTGCTAATAACAATTTAACATGATCAGAGTGACAATACTGTTTACCATAAGTAATTAAGGCTTCAATAGTCATATTACTTTCTCCTCTTAGCTCTTTTTACTAAATAATACATTTGCTCTTGCTTACTGGTTCTTTGATCTAAAAACTCTAATTTCTTAAGAAGAAAATCAATGTCATTTACTTCAATCTGGTTAACTTCTTCTTTACAAATATAACAGTATAATTTCTTTTTATGCAGATTTGAGTTTTTTCGACCCTTTATTCTTTGAATAGTAGTTATATTATAACATTGTGGACAAATTAAATCGGTTCTTATTGTTGTTATTTTATTACTCATTTGTTTCTTCCATTTTTCTTTTTTGATCTTCAGAGATTAAGGCATTTATAATATCATCTAAATCTCCGTCCATAACTCTATCTAATTGCTTGGTAGTAAAGCCAATTCGATGATCAGTAACTCTATTTTGAGGGTAATTATATGTTCTTATTTTTTCTGCACGATCTCCTGTACCAATTTTACTTCTTCTTTCCACACCTTGTTCTTCTTCTTGTTGTTGAATTTTTTGTTCATAAAGACGTGCTTTAAGTACTTTCATAGCTTGTTCTTTATTTTGAATTTGACTTCTTTCATTTTGGCAAGTTACTACTGTATTAGTTGGTAAATGTGTAATTCTTACTGCCGAATCTGTTGTATTAACTCCTTGTCCACCACAACCACTTGATCTATAAATATCTATTCTTAAATCGCCTGGATTTATAACAATGTCAACATCATCATCTACTTCTGGCATTACTAAAACTGTCGCTGTAGATGTTTGCAATCTGCCATTAGACTCTGTTACAGGCACTCGCTGTACTCTATGAGAACCACTTTCATATTTCAATTTAGAGTACACATTACTACCTTTTATTATAAATTCAATTTGACTATAACCCCCTGCAGTTCCTTCAATAGCATTATAAACATTATAGCTAAAGCCACACTTTTCAGCATAACGGGTATACATTCTAAATAAATCTCCAGCAAAAATATTAGCTTCATCACCACCCGCAGCGCCTCTTATTTCTATAACAACGTTTTTACCATCATTTGGATCTTTAGGTATCAGTAATAATTCTAACTCTTGTTCTATATTTTGTTTTTCTTCTTGATATCTTTTTAAATCTTCTTTAGCTATTTCTCCTAGTTCTGGATCCTTAAGCATTTCTGTAACATCTTTTATGTCTTCAAGAACTTTCTTATACTTTTTGTAACATGTTACTAATTCTTCCAGATTAGCCATTTCTTTTGATAATTCTTTAGTTTTATTAAGATCACTTAAAACTTCTGGAGTTGTTAAAGCCTGTTCAATTTCCTGATATCTTTGTAAGGTTGTTTCTAAACGTTCAATCATCTAATCTTCCTTTCCCATAATCATTGATAGTATAACATATTTATAATATAAAAACTAGAATTATTCTTCTAGTTCTAGTTCGTCTTCATCTATTACTATTAAATCTTTTAAATCTTCTTCTTTATCATCATATATGTCATCATCTGTATCATCATAACTATCTTCTTCTATTTCTTCTGTTATTTCTTCTTTTGGTAATTCTTCTTCATCTTCTTCATCATTTTCAATGATTTTAGCGACTTTGTCAGAAGTATGTCTACTTCTTAAATCCCAAGTACCATCATCTAATAAAATAAATCTTTTATCAGTAGCTAAAGAAGTATAATAATCACCAATCTTAGATTCAAATGATGACTGTGGTAACTCTAACAATTTAATGATTTCTTTAAATAAATCCCCTGTATTTATTGATTTTTTACTATTTTTTAACAAATGATATGTTATATCTTTATTAGATAGTAATTCAAGCTCTTCTTTTGGCATTTTTTTAATATCCATGATAATCCTCCTTGATAAAAGCATTATATGCATAAATATATATTTTGGATAATCAATTCCAAATACAAATAAACTTATAACATATATTTTTACTAATTACAATACCTTTTACATTTTTTCTGGTACTTTTATACCTAAAGTGTCTAATAATAATAAATTAGTTCTATATACTATATTAGTTAAGACTAACCAAGATTCGCGAATAGTAGAATCTTTTTCAATTAAAATTTTATTTTCTGAATAAAATTTATTATATTTATTAGTAAGAGTATATAAATATTCAGCAATTTCATTAAGGGATTTAATTTCATATGATTTTGTTAAAATTACAGGTAATTTTAAAATTGTTAAAATAACATCTCTAGTAACAGAATCAGAAACAATTGTAAAGTGTTCTTGATTTAGGTCTTTGGCTTTTGCTAGTAAAGATTTCATTCTAATTGTCGAATATAATAAATATGGACCTGTCTTTCCTTCTAATTCTGAAAATTTTTGAATATCAAAGATATAATCAGTACCTCTAAATGGTAATAAATCAGCATATTTCAAAGTTGCTATAGTTAAATCTTCAGCGATTTTTTCTCTTTCATCTCCGACTATATCTTCTCTTATTCTTTTTATAACTTCTTTTTTAACTAACTCGATAAGTTTTTCTAGTTCCATAACGCCACCATCTCTGGTTTTAAATGGTTTACCATCTGGACCATTCATGGTACCAAAACTATAATGACCTAATATTGTTTCTTTAGGAACTAATCCTGTTTTATATGACGCTCTAAATATTTGTTCAAAATATAGAGATTGACGTTCATCAGTAAAATACCATATTTCATCTGGCGAAAAACGTTCCATTCTTGAATAGATTGTGCCTAAATCCCTAGTAGCGTAAATTGTAGCTCCATCACTTTTTATAACAATTAAAGGTGACATTTCCTTCTTATCTGTTTCTTCTTGAACATCTATTACTAAGGCTCCTTGTGATTCATAAAGGTAATCTTTAAAAATATCTAATACGTTATCTTTATATTTACAAGCATCCATTTCTCCTTCCCATAATTCAAAACTACAATTAAGTCTATTATAGGTCTTTTTAATACCTTGACTAGAAATATTAACTATTTTTGTCCATAAATCAGTTAGGGCTTTATCTCCCTTATCAATTGCTGCGGTAATTTGACGCACCTCTTCCATTCTTTTTTCATCATCTTTAGCGGCAAGAGATGCTTTAGGATATAATCGACCTAAATCTTCGTTAGTTATGTTTAATGAAGGATATTCACCTTGATAATTTGAATCAAACCATGATAATTGCGGTTGTTCTCTTTTCAATTCCGAAATAACCATGCCTGCTTGACGTCCTAAATCTCCTAAATGTACATCTCCCAGTACATCATTTCCTAATAGACTAGCTAATCTTTTTATAGCCTCTCCAATATTGGCACTTCGCATATGCCCAACATGTAAAGCTTTCGCAGCATTTGCTCCCCCATAATCTAAAATTATCTTTTTTGATTCTACTTTATCAATATTATTATCAATATTATCAAAAATTTTATTCATCGAATCAATTAAAAATTCATCAGACAAAGTAATATTGATAAAACCTGGACCTGCTATATTAATATTGGTTAATCTTGTATCTTTATCTAATTCTTTTTTTATTGTATCGGCAATTTCTCTAGGATTTTTATGATAAATTTTAGCTAATGTCATACAATCATTAATTTGATAATCACCTAAATCTGGTCTATCGGAAATCTTTAAAGTAAAGGTCTCTACTTGATAACCTAGTTTTTCAATTACATTTTTTATATCTGTTTCTATATCCTTTATAATACTCATATTAATCCTCCATCTCTATTTGATACAAGTAGTCTTCGTTTTCCATTGTATATTGTATCACAATCTTATTATTAGTTATATTTATTTTTTCTGTTTTTAATAATAACTCTGTATTAGCCTTTAAATCTTTGATATATATATTAGCTTTATTATTCTTAAAATCAAATTCCATATATAACTCTTTATTATCTCTAATTAGTAACTGTTTTTTTACGTCAAACAAAACTTCAGTATTACTTTTTTCAATATAGTTTAATTTTTCTTCTTTTATTTCTATTATGACTGTTTCTTTCACCTGATTATCTTTTTTAATAAGGGTAATTAATGCTTGTTTTTTCATGGGTTTTCTCCTTAAAAATTTATGCACAAATTATATCATAATAATCTAATTATGACAAATATTTACCACTTCTTTTTAAAAATTGTATACATATTTTAATTTTAAAATTTTCATACTAAATTTAGAAGGAGGAGATTTAATGAAATTTTTTAAAAGTTTTGGGAAACTTCTACTTTTAGTGATTGGTATATATTTGATATTTAGAGGTGGCTTATTTATCTATTTAAAATCTACTCCAACTTTAGAAATTGGTGATGCTAATAATATATTATTATACGATAGCAATAAAAAATTATTCTTTCAAGGAAATGAAAGTAAACAATGGGTTTCTTTAAAAAATATTTCCCAATATGTAAAAGACGCTACTATTTATACTGAAGACAAACATTTTTATCAACATAATGGTTTTGATTATTTAAGAATTGCTAAAGCTAGTATGATTAATATTTCTCAAGGAAAAACCACTCAAGGAGCTTCTACTATTACTCAACAATATGCTAAAAATCTATTTTTAGATTTTGATAAAACTTGGAAAAGAAAATGGGAAGAAATGTGGTATACCATAAGAATAGAAAATGATTATAGTAAGGATGAGATATTAGAAGGATACTTAAACACTATAAATTATGGTCATGGGATGTATGGAATTGAAAATGCAGCACAATTTTATTTTAACAAATCAGCACAAGATCTTTCATTAGCTGAAGCTTCTATGATAACGGGAATTCCTAAATCTCCTTCTAATTATTCACCTTTAGTTGATTTTGAAACAGCTAAGAAAAGACAAAATTTAGTATTATCAGCTTTAGTTCAAAATAATATTATTACTGAAGAAGAAAAAGAAAAAGCATATAATGAAGAATTAAACTTAGTAGGAAAAAAAGATGAACAAGAATTATCAACTGTCATGTATTATCATGATGCTGTTATGAAGGAACTAGAAAAAATTGATTCAATTCCTCGATCATTAATAGATACAAAAGGCCTAAAAATATATACTACTTTGGATTTAAATGCCCAAACTATTTTGGAAAATTCAATCAAAGACACTATTCCAACAACTTCAACAGTACAAGTAGCATCAGTTATGATGAATCCTAAAAACGGGGCAATTTTAGCCTTAATTGGTGGTAAAAATTATAATGAATCTTCTTATAACCGCGCTATTGATTCTAAAAGACAAGTAGGCTCTACAATGAAGCCCTATCTTTACTATGCTGCTTTAGAAAACGGCTTTACTTCTTCTACTTCTTTTACTAGTGAAAAAACAACTTTTAACTTTTCTAATAATCAATCTTATACACCTAATAATTATAACGACACTTATGGTAATAAACCTATTTCTATGGCTACAGCGATTGCATATTCTGAAAATATTTACGCTGTTAAGACTCATTTATTTCTAGGTGAAGATGCTTTAATTAATATTGCTAGAAGAGTGGGAATTACTTCAAAATTAGAAAAAATCCCATCACTACCTTTGGGAACTAATGAAATTGGTTTACTTGAAATGGCTGGCGGCTATTCTTCTTTTGCTAATTTAGGGTATCAGGTTACACCTCATTTAATAAAAAAGGTAGAAGATAAAGAAGGTAATGTTTTATATGAATATAAAAATCCTAAAAAGGTTGTATTAAATAAGAGCTTATGCTTTATTTTGAATAATATGTTAACAGCTACTTATGATAAAGATTATATCGATTATAACTATCCTACTGCTATAGGTATTGCTCCTAAAATTACTCACAAATACGCTCTAAAAACAGGAACGACAGAAACAGATAACTGGAATATTGGTTTTAATTCAAAATTATTGACAGCTGTCTGGGTAGGGTATGATGATAATACTCCCTTGAAACCTAGTGAATATAAATATTCACAGAATATTTGGTTAAATTCTATGGAAGGCTATTTTAAAGATAAAGAAGATAGTTGGTATGAAGTCCCTGAAAATATTTCAACAGTATTAGTTGAGCCTATTTCTGGAAAACCAGCAACAGATAGTGATAGCAAAAAAAAACCAATGTACTTTATTAAAGGTACAGAGCCATCTAATGCTGATTTAGTTTTTGATGAAATATTTAAAGAAAGTACAGCTACTTAATAATTGTTAAATAATCTCCTGTTTTTAATAAAGAACCATTGGCATCATCTGTATCTAAATGTAATTCAAAGGCTGCTTCATCTTGAACTTTTAATTTTACATTTTTAAAGATTACACCTTTTTCTCCTGTATATTCAACACTTACTTCTTGAATATTTTCTAAACCATATTCTTTTTGCATGTCCTTTGTTAGATGAATATGTCTTGTAGCTATGATAGCACATTTTCTTGTGATTGAACCGTTAGGACCTACTATTTGTATTTCTTCAGCGTTAGCTATATCTCCAGAATCTCTAATAGGCGGATTTAAACCTAATTTATAGGCATCTGTTTTGGATATTTCTACTTGTGTGTAATCTCTAATTGGTCCTAATACTCTAACATTATCAAAAAATGCTTTTTCTGTTTTAATAGTAACAGTCAATGTTGAAGCAAATTGCTTTGGTTGAACCAGTTCTTTATCAATAGTAAGAACTGCATCATTTCCAAATAAAGTTTTAAAATCTATTTCAGTCAAATGAACATGTTTATTTGAAACACCTAATTTTACTTTCATTTTTTCACTCTCCTTTGTTATTATAACAAAATTGGTTAATCAAGGAAAGCTTATATTAATAAAATCTATTGTATGAAATATTTAATTTTGTTATAATAATATAAGATTAGGAGATGGTTTTTGTGTTTTATGCTATCGTAGGTTCCATAACTTTTGTTGCTTTTATTCTTTTAATTATCGTTATTTATTATAACAAATTTCAATTCGCTATTATAAAAATTGATGAGGCTGAAAATAATGCTGATATATTTCTTAATAAAAAATATGATTTACTAAAACGTTGTTGTCCTATTATTAGAAAAGCTTTAAAAAAGAAAAATATCCTAGAAGAATTTGATAAACTTGAGATTGCAGAGATGAATCATTTTGAACAAAATGATGCTTTAGATAAAGCTTATATTGATTTATTTCAAGTAATCGATGAAAACGAAAAATTAACCAAAAGCAAACCACTTACTGAAGTTCTTAAAGAGATAAATAATAACGAAGAGGATCTTATTGCTTCAATTAAATTTTATAATGATACTGTTGTTGACTATAATAAATTGATTATGTCCTTTCCTTCAAATATTATTAGGTTGATTTTTAGATACAAACAAAAAGAATTTTATTTACATGAAAAGCATGAAATATTTGAAATATTAAAAGATGAGAACAAAGAAAATACAGAATGAACATTCTGTATTTTTCTTTTCCTAATTGTACAAAATGATATTATTCTACTTGCCAATCAATTTCTTTTAAACCCTTTTCTTTTAAAAATTTATTTGTTTTTGAAAAAGGTTTGCTTCCAAAGAATCCATTATATGCCGAAAATGGTGATGGATGAGCAGATTCTATAATATAATGTATATTATTTGTTATATATTTTTTCTTACTTCTAGCAAAACTACCCCATAGTATGAAAACTATTGGCGTTTGCTTTTTATTTAAAATTTTAATTACTTCATCTGTAAAGATCTCCCAACCTTGTTCCTTATGAGAGGCTGGTTTTTTTTCTTCTACTGTTAAAACGGTGTTTAAAAGTAGAACTCCTTCCTTAGCCCATGGTATTAATGAATTGTTTTTTGGATAAGGAATATTTAAATCTGCTTCCAATTCTTTAAATATATTTTGTAAAGATGGTGGTTTTCTAACACAATTTTTAACAGAAAAAGACAAGCCTTCTGCTTGGTTTTCACCATGATAAGGATCTTGTCCTAATATTACAACTTTTGTATCTTTATAACTTGTAAATCTAAAGGCGCTAAAAATTTCACTTTTCTTAGGATAAATTGTTTTTTCTTCATATGCTTTATTAATAAATGAAATTAACTTTTGAAAATATTCTTTTTTGTATTCGTCTTTTAATAAAATGTCCCAATCATTTCCAATCATAAAAACCTCCTATTTATGATAGCTTTCATTATTATTAATTTTAAAAGCTCTATATATTTGTTCTAATAATAAAACTCTAAATAATTGATGTGGAAAAGTAAGCTTTGAAAAAGACAAATGATAATTTGCTTTTCTTTTTATTTGCTCTGATAAGCCATAACTTCCACCTATTATAAAGTCAATATTACTATTTATTAATAAAGTTTGATCCATCTTTTTGGCTAATTGCTCTGAAGATACTTCTTCGCCTTCAATTTCTAATGTTATTAAATAATCTTTTTCATTAATATGCTTTTCTATATTTTCTCTTTCTTTTTCTTTGCTTTTATCAATATCAGAAAAATTTTCATCAGCAATTTCTATGATTTCTAACTTTGTATATTTACTTAATCTTTTTTTATATTCTTCTATTGCTTCAACTAAGAATTTTTCTTTTATTTTTCCTACACAAATTATCTTTATCATATTAAACCTCAATTAAATCAGATTCGTGATCTTGCTCTGCTATTAATAACTTAATAGGCTTATCTAAAAGAGCTTGGCTGACCTCGTTATAAGCTAATTCTTTTGTATTGTTTTTTTCACTTAAATGGGCTAAAATAACATATTTTGTATTTTCTGTAGTTACTTTTTTTAAATAACCTGCTGTAGTTTTATTGGAAAGATGCCCTCTATCACTAATTACTCTTTCCTTCAAAAATCTTGGATATGGTCCGTCCATTAACATCGTTTCATCATGATTACTTTCTATTACATAAGCATTTTTATTTATCATCTTTTTAATATACTTACGATTAATATATCCTGTATCTGTGACATGAACTAGCGTTTTTCCTTTATATTCTATAATATAACCTACTGAAACATCCGTATCATGGGATGTGTGAATAAGTTCAATATTTACGTCATTTATTGAAAATTCATCTTCTATAAAAACGCATCTATTAATAGGAACTATATTTTCTAATTCTTTATACATCGCCTTGGGTATATATATTTTAATATCTGTCTTTTTTATAAATGTTGCCAAACCTTTAATATGATCTGTATGACTATGGCTAATTAGTAAACCTGTAATATCATCGTAGGATAAATTATTTAATTCAAGATGTTTCTCAACCTGTGCACAAGATAATCCCAAATCAATTAATAATTTAGTGGCATCACACATTATTAATGATACATTACCCTTGGAACCACTAGCTAAAACTTTTACTTTCATCTTAATAAAAATTCATTGCATTTAACACTTTTCCTCTATAAGGGAAACCACTCCAAATAGCAAAATGTACATGCACTCCTGTTGCAAATCCTGTTTTTCCCATAGTTCCTATTACTTGACCTTTACTAACAGTTTGACCAACTTTAACACTTTGTGATGATAAATGTCCATAATAACTATAATAACCGTTATGATGATTGATAATAATATATTTACCATTAATCTCATTATAAGATACTGTTTCGACAGTACCAGCTTGAGCTGCAAAAATATTTGAACCATAACCACAGCCTGCTATATCTGTTCCATCATGCAATACTCCCCATCGATATCCAAATGGAGAGGAAATAGTACTACAGGTTGCTGGCCATCCCCATTCACCTTTAGTTGCAACTGCTGCTCCATAACCACTTCCATAGTAAGATTCATAGGAGCTTTGTTTTCCACCTTTAACAACAATTTCTTTTACAGCTTTAGAAAGTTCTTCTGTTTTAACTGTAACTATCGTCATGGTTTCACCATTTACTTTTTGAATTTTTTGTGTAACTCTATTTTTACCTTTAATACCAGATTGTTCGACCATGGTGTAACCAACATATTTTGAATTATCGTATTTTGTTTCCGTTTCATAATTAACTTCAACATCAGAAACAGAATGATCTTCTTCTACTAAATCAAATTGAGGTTGTAATATTCCTATTGTTATTGCTTGTCCTGCATACAATAAACTATTTTTGTCTTTGAAATTAGTATTAGCTACCAAAATTTCTTCGGTTGACATTTTATTATTAAAAGCTATTTCTTCTATAGTATCTCCACTTTTTACGATATATTTTTCTTGATCTTTAGTTGTACCAAACAATAAAAATTTAGTTAATTCTTCTGATGATAAATATATTTTTTGATCTACGGGTATTCTCTTCTTCTTAATACTTATTTTATTTTTTATATATAAATTTTCTATAATAGTTCCTGTGTCTTTAATTTCTTCTTGTTCATCATTTTTATAAACTTCATATTTTTCTTTAGTGATAAAAGCTTGCACTGTCTTTTTTACAGCCTCTTTAAATACCTTATCATCTAACATATAAATATTTTTTGTCGGTTGCTTTATTTTTTTACCTTCGTTATTTTGTTTAGTTATTCCTTTTATAGTAACTTCATAACCATCAATAGTAAATGATTCCATATTTTGTATTTTTTGATATATTTTTTTTGTTGTTAAAATGTTGTTAGCAAAGGTTACTTCTTTGACTATATCCAATTCGTCTGGAACATAAACATTATCGACCTTATATTTTTCCTTAATTGATTGTTGTTTTTTATCAATATATTCTTCCAAATCCTTTTTTGATGATATTAATCCTAAAGATTTTCCTTTTAAATAAACTCTATAGACTTGTTTAGGCTCTTTAGATAAATTAGTAAAATCAAAAGTTACTAAAAGAAAACTTATTATTAGTGATATTATCGTATAAATCACTATTTTAATGTTCATTGTCTTCAGCTCCCTTATGTTCTTTTTTTAGACTTACGAACGTAGAAGTATTTTTCTTAAAAAGTAATTCAATTGTGGCTGTAGGTCCATTACGATGCTTACCAATAATTAATTCACTTATACTTATATCATCTTCGCGTCTAGCTTCTTTATTATAATAATCATCTCTATATAAGAAAGAGACAATATCAGCATCCTGTTCAATTGAACCTGATTCACGTAAATCACTCATAATTGGTCTTTTATCTTCTCTAGCTTCTACTCCACGAGAAAGTTGAGCTAAAGCTATTACAGGAACGTGTAGTTCCATAGCTAAAGTTTTTAAACTTCTTGAAATATCTGATACTTCTTGTTGTCTATTTGCACCATAATTTTTGCCACCTGAAATTAATTGTAAATAATCAATTATTATTATTCCTAAGCCCTTTTCACTACTAGCTAAACGTCTACATTTTGCCCTAATTTCACCAATAGTAATTCCTGGTGTATCATCGATAAATAAATTAGTATCAGCTAATTGACTAGTAGCTTCATTTATACGTTTCCAATCATTATTTAACAGATTACCTGTTCTTAATTTATAACCATCGATTTGCCCAAGAGATGACAATATTCTCATAGCTAATTGCTCTGCGCCCATTTCTAGATTAAATAAAGCTACTGATTTATCATTATTCATTGCTATATGTGTTGCTAAGTTTAATGCAAAAGCCGTTTTTCCCATTGCCGGACGAGCCGCTATTATAATAAATTCATTTTCATGAAGACCTGCCGTTAATTTATCAAAATCATACCATCCTGTTGCTAAACCTGTGATTTCTCCTTTTGATTGTGATAATCTTTCCAAATCATTTTCAGCTTTGGTTAAAACTTCTCTAATAGAACGAAATTCACTTGATTTTCTATTCTTAACTATATTTAAGATTTTCTTTTCTGCATCATCTAAAATTTCATTTATACTCTCTGTTGACTCGTAGCCTTCACTAGCTATTTGTGTAGCTGTTTCAATTAAATTTCTTAATACTGCAGCTTCTTCTACATTTTTTATATAATAATCTATATTTGTTGCTGTTGGAACAAAATTTAATATTTCAGTTAGATATTCTACTCCTCCGACTTCACTCAAAATATTTTTCTTTTTTAAATCACTGGTAACCGTTGTTAAATCAATTGGAATTTTTTGATCCATAAGTGAACTTAGACTAGAAAAAATTTTGGCATTTTTCTCATTATAAAAAGAGTCCTCTGTTAAATGTTCACAGGCCTTTTGTAATGCATATTTAGATAAGAAACAAGCACCTAAAACAGATTGCTCTGCTTCTAAATTATTCGGTAATGACTTTAACGCCATATTATCACCTCTATTTTACTACATGAATTTTTATTTCAGCTACAATGGAAGAATATAAATTTATTTTAACTGAATGATAACCTAAAGATGAAATATTTTCTTTTAATTCAATTTGTTTTTTATCAATATCATATCCTTTATTTAATAAAGCTTCTTTTATTTGTTTTGGACTAATACTACCAAAGACACGATCGTCTGTTCCTGTTTTTACCTTAAATTCTAATGTTTCTTTTTCTAATTTCTGTTTTAATTTTTCGGCTTTGGCTTCATTTTGTTGATTAAGCTTTTCTTCTTTTAGTTTTTCTTGTTTTAGTGCATTTAAATTTTTTTCAGTTACTGGTATAGCATATCCATTTTTGATTAAGTAATTTTGAGCATATCCGTCTTTTACATTTTTAATTTCGCCCTTTTTTCCTTGCTTTTTAAGATCTTTTATAAATATAACTTGCATTTTATTCCCCCTCTTGTTTTTTTATTTCTGTTTTTAGTAATTCTTCTACTTGCTTAATTGTTTTATTTTCAAAAGTGACAGCACCATTGTAATCGTCCCCACCACCGCCTAAATTATCTAAAATTTTGGTGATGTTGTAATTACCTAAACTTCTGGCACTTATACCAACTACATTCTTGTCTATTTTAGCAATAACAAATGAGGCTTCAATATCATTAAAAAATAGTAAGGTATCAGCAACTTTTGCAATATCTTCTCTACGATATATGGTTGTATTAGCTGCTTTAGAAATAGCAATTTTTTTATCTATTATATCTATTTTTGTTAAAAGTTTTTCTCTTTCTGTATATTCCAATAAATCTTGTTTTAATAAATATTGAACTTTTTTAGCAGAAGCACCTAAAGAAGCTAAAAAATAAGCTGCATAATAAGTATCGGCTGTTGTTTTTAAAGTAAAGTTGTTAGTATCTAATACAATTCCTGATAATAAAATTGTTGCATAGTAAGGATCAAGTTCTATATCATATGCTTCTACTAAATTAGAAACCATTTCACATGTACTGGATACATTATCATCTTGAACTAAAAAAGCATCTTTTATGGTAGACTTGCCAATTCCGTGATGATCAAAAATCATTTTTCTTGTGAATAATTTTAAAACATTACTATTTTGTAATAATTCTTTTTTATTTGTATCAAGTATTAATAATAAATTTTTCTTGTTCTTTTTATTTAAATTGTTTGGAATATCATCACTTTTGATAATAGAAACACAACCATCTAATTCTTTTAATATCTTTTCTACTCCTAATTCATGTTCATTATCATCAATTACAAGAAAACAATTTTTACGTTTTTGTTTTAAAATGATATACATTCCAACAGAACTACCTAAAGCATCCAAATCTAAATCTTTATGAGCCATAATAAATATATTATTAGCCTTTCTAAAGTATTTATTTATTGTCTTCTTATTATCAATTATTACCATACTTAGATGACACCTCCTAAATTTAATCAACTACTATAATTATATAATATTTTATTAGCTTTGTCGATAAAAACTAACTCTTGTATTTGAAAACTATAATAAAAAAATAAGACTCTCTTTATCAGTCTTATTCTAGTATTAAATTATTTAGTATATGGTAATAAACCAATAGCACGAGCTCTTTTTATTTGTTGAGCAATATATCTTTGATGTCTAGCGCAATTTCCAGTAACACGTCTTGGTAATATTTTGCCTTTTTCATTAGTATATCTTTTTAAAGTCTCTACTTTTTTATAATCAACTGGTTTATCGGTATATGTACACATCATACATACTTTTTTCTTTTTACGATAAAATTCTGCCATATTAATCCTCCTTCTTAAAATGGTAATTCATCATCACTTATTTCTATATTTGATCCAAAATCAGCGAAAGGATTACTTTCGATATCTGTTCCTTTATTTTCTGGTTCTTTACTAAAATCATATGGAGTTGGTTCTTGATTTCCTGATGGTGTAGAATTTTGATTAGATATATTAGAATTTTTGGAACCTAAAAATTCTACATTGTCAGCGACAACTTCAGTTACATATCTTTTATTTCCTTCATTATCATCATAAGAACGAGTTTGAATTCGTCCATCTACAGCAACCTGACTACCTTGTGATAAATAGTTTTTAACATTTTCTGCTTGTTTTCTCCATACAACAATATTTATAAAATCTGCTTCTCTTTCACCTGCTTGATTTGTAAAATTTCTATTTACAGCAAGTGTGAAAGATGCCACAGCTGTATTACTTCCTGTGTATCTTAACTCTGGATCTCTTGTTAATCTTCCTATTAAAAATACTTTATTCATGATAAATACCTCTCTTTATTAATTTTCTACTTTAACAACTAAATGACGAAGTAAATTTTCGTTGATTCCAACGACACGGTTAAATTCAGCAATAGCTTCTGGAGAAGCTTCTACTACTAGTAAGAAATAATATCCTACTTTACATTTTTTCATTTCATAAGCAAGTTCTTTTTGACCCATAGCTTGTTCTTCTACTATTTTTGCTTTCTTATCTGTTAAAACCTTTTTCATAGATTCAGCAATTTTCTTGATATCTGCTTCCTCCATATCTGGTTTTACGATAAACATTATTTCATATTTGTTCATCATCACACCTCCTTTTGGACTAATGACTCATATTAAAAATTTATGAGTAAGGAGTATTTCTTAATACTCGAATGTATTATAACAAATTTATTTATTTTTGTAAAATATTTTATTCTTTAACTAGCTTTTTAGAATTATTTTGACTATTTTGATTATATTTATTAGTAAAATCATTTAAATAGCTTGTAAGATCTTCTTTGGTATAAAAACTTTTTTGCTTTTGGTTTTCAAGTAAATATTTATTTACTGAACACATTTCATAAGAGGTAATTCCTAATTTTGATAAGTCTTTTTCAAGAGAATTAAAATCGCTAAATAATATTTGTCCTGTTAATAAATCTGATACTGGTTCGCTACGATGAAGAAAGTCAATATCAATACTACTATAAGTTATGTATATAGATTGTTTTTCATCTTGAAAATTTAGAATCATAAATTCACAATCTTTTAAGAAATCATAATCTATATTTCCTTCTATTTGGATACTTCCGTTTTGATTAATAGTATACTCTGGTTTATTTACACACCCTGATAAAGTTGTTATACCAATTCCTGTTGCTAGAGCATATGTTAATAATTTTTTTCTTTTTTCTAATAATAATTCTTTTACTTTCATTTGAACCACCTAAATTTAAACATTAAATCTAAAATGACAAATATCTCCATCTTGCATTAAATAATCTTTACCTTCAAGTCTAGCTTTACCGGCTTCTTTTACTTTTAATTCACTTCCACATTCTATTAAGTCTTCATATGAAATCACTTCTGCTCTAATGAATCCTTTTTCAAAATCCGTGTGAATTATTCCAGCACACTCTTTGGCATTCATTCCTTTTTTAAATGTCCATGCTCTTACCTCATCTTTTCCTACAGTAAAGTATGTAGCTAAACCTAAAATATCATATGTTGCTTTAATTAATTTATCTAATCCTGAACTTTCTAAACCTAAGGCTTCTAACATTTCTTGTTTATCACTATCATCTAATTCGCTTAAATCTTCTTCGGTTTTAGCACATAAACTTACTACTTGTGCCTTTTCACGTGTTGCATATTCTTTAACTAATTTAACGTATTCATTATCTGGTTGTCCTAATTCTTGTTCATCAATATTTGCTAAATAAATTATTGGTTTAATAGTTAAAAAACTATAAGATTTAAGGATGTTTTTTTCTTCTTTACTGAAATCCACTTGTCTTAGAGCCACATTTGTTTCTAAAGCTTTTTTGGCTTTTTCTAAAGCTTCTACTTCTAATAAAGAGTCTTTATCTTTAGTAGTTCTAGCCTTCTTTTTTACTTTTTCTAATCGATTATTAATAATATCTAAATCAGCAATTGATAATTCTAAGTTAATGGTTTCTATATCACGAATTGGATCAATATTTCCTTCAACATGAATGATTTTGCCATTATCAAAACATCTTACTACTTCTACTATGGCATCTACTTCTCTAATATGTGATAAAAATTTATTACCAAGACCTTCTCCTTTACTAGCTCCTTTAACTAATCCTGCTATATCAGTAAATTCATAAGCTGTTGGTATAAATCTTTCTGGATTATACATAGCTTTTAATTTATCCATTCTCTCATCTGGTACAGTAACAATTCCCACATTTGGTTCTATAGTAGCAAAAGGATAATTTTCAGCTAATATTTTTTGATTCGTAATAGCATTAAATAAAGTTGATTTTCCGACATTAGGTAACCCAACTATTCCGGCTGTTAAACTCATAATATTTCCTCTTTTCCAAATTTAGATTATAATTTTAATTTTTCTTTTTTATTATAATATATATGTTTTATGATATCAATATCAAAAAAAGGTAAGTTTTTTCTTTACCTTTAGTTATTATATACTTTATTATTTTTCATTACTTTTTGGAAACTTTTATTTATTTCTTCTTTGGCATAATTATATTCATTTTCAGCTGTCATTATAGCTCCTATAAAATTTGTATTACTAATATCTACACCTTTTAATGAGCCTATTATTTCTGCATCTTTTAATATTGTTGCTGTTAAATTTTTTTCTTTTACTGTTTGTGGATTTATTTGAACTCCTTTACTTCCTGTGAAGTTTGCTCCTTCAATATCTACACCATCGAATGAACCTTTTATTTCTACATCTTTTAATATCGTTCCTGTTAAACTTTTTTCGTTTACTGTTTGTGGATTTATAACTGCTCCTTTACTTCCGGTAAAATTTGCTCTTCTTACATCAACATCAAATAATGGGCCTATTATTTCTGCATCTGTTAATGTTGTATAATATAACCTTTTGCCTGCTACCATTTGAGGATTTATGACCGCTCCTTTACTTCCGGTAAAATCTGTTTCAATAACTTTAACATCTTTAAATGAACCTTCTATTTCAATACCACTTAATTTAGTGTGTGTTAAATCTTTACCTCTTATGAGTTGTGGATTTAATCGAAGTTTACTAATACATCCTGTAAAATCTGTACCTACAACATCTACATAACTAAATTGACCAATTATTTCTACACCTGATAACTTTGCATTCCTTAAACTTCTGTATTTTATTTTTTGTATATTTAGTTTTACACCCTTACTTCCTGTAAAATCTATATCACTTACCAAAACATCATCAAATGATACATTTGTAAAATCTATCAATTTCCATAAGTCTTTTGGAAGAGCAAATGTATAAGAACCGTTTATCTCTCTAAAAACCAGTTTTTTTAATAACTGTGGATCGTCAAATGATACATATTTTTGTTGTGGTGTTGTTTGATGATGTATCAAATTCCTTTCAATAGTCATATCTCTTAATTCTTTTAATTTTTCTATAAGGGTGTTTCTTAAGATTTCTATTTGTAGATTATCCATTATAATCACTTCTCCTTTAATTAATATTAGTGTTTAGTATATAACTTTTTATATGGTTTGTAAAGAAAAACACCTTATTGGTGTTAAATAGTTGGATATACTCCTGGTCCAATTGGTAATCCAATTAGATACCAACCAATTACTAATAATATCCAGGTTATACAAATTATTCCACAGTAAGGAGTAACTAATTTAATTGCACGTGTAATAGTTATTGGTTTATTTTTATCAAAGTTATAGATATTTAGATATCCTATATAGATTACAAAACAAGCTAATAATGGAGTAATTCCATTAGTCATGGAATCTGCAACTCTAATTACTATTTGAGCAAATTGGGCAGAAATATTAGATTGCATGAACATTGGTACTACAATTGGGGCAAAGATAGTCCATTTAGCACTTGGTGTAGTTAAAACTAAATTAGATATAGCTATAATAATAAGAGTTAAAACAATTAAAGGAATTCCACTAAAACTAAGATATTCTATTAATCTAGCAAGCCAAGCAGTTACTACTATTCCTATATTTGTTTTCTTAAAAATTGATATAAATTGAGCAGCAACAAATAGTAACACAGCAATATTTCCAATTTTAGAAAAATACGTTCCGGCTTTCTCTAAAATATCCCTATCATTTGTAATTGTTTTTGCTCCAATTCCATAAGCGATTCCCACAAATATAAAGAATAATGAAATCATATAAGTAAATCCATCCTGGAAATATGAATTTTTACCAAAAATTTGATCTAAATATGTTACTTCTTTCATATCTAAAAGCATTCCTGAATTTGGTAAATTTGGAATTACCATATAAATAAATATTATTATTACTACAATTGCTGTAATTAAAGCAAAGCGTAAGCCTCTTTTCTCTAATTTTTCTCTTTCTATTTTGTGTTGTTCTTCTTCTTCTAAATCTATAATTCTTAGTTCTTCTGTTTTAGATATACTTTCTTTTTCCTTAAATTTACCAAGTCTAGGACTTATAATCTTTTCTATTATAATAGTTCCTACTATAGTTAATATTAATGAAGCAGCAATAATAAAGAATAAATTACAAGTTAAACTTATATGAATATTTTGGTCTATTAAAGCTGCTGCAGCTTTAGTAGTGTCCATTAAGGCAATTTCCATAGAGCCTACAAATATGGATACTCCATAACCAAAAGCTACTCCACAAAAGGCTGTTACTATACCGGTCAAAGGATTTCTTCCGATTGATGAATATAATACAGCTACTAATGGAATTAAAATGGCATAACCAATTTCATTTATAAGTGAAGATATTGTCGCAATTAATAATACAATAAAAGTTAGTTGAGTTCTTGTTAGTTTTCTTAAATACTTTTTTGAAAAAACTTCAATAAAGCCTGTAGCTTCAGCAATGCATAGTCCAATCAACGCTATTAACAATGTCCCTAATGGGGCAAAACTTATAAAGTTTGTAGTAGCATTACTAATAATAAATTTCATACCATCAAAACTTAATAAGTTCTCCACAGCTACAATTTCTGTTTCTAATTCATTAGTATTTGTATTAATAGTACTATATGTTGCTTGCATTTCAAATTTAGATAATATAGCACTTAATAATACAACAATAACACTTAAAACAATAAATATTGTAATTGGATGAAAATAAAATTTCTTGAGCCTTAATCGTTTTTTTTCTCTCATATTAATTTCCTTCCTCATTTATAATCTTTTTTAATTTTTTATTAAATTCAATTCTTGGCATAAATAAAGTTCTATTACAATTTAAACATTTTATTTTTATATCTGCTCCTAAACGAATGATTTCCCATTCATTGGCTCCACAAGGATGTTGTTTTTTCATAATAACTTTAGAACCTAATTTATAATTGATTTTATCTGTTTCCATTATGCACCTCTATTTGTTGATATGGTATCTTGATTTTAGCTTTATCTAAGGCTTTTTTTACTTCTTTTCTTAATATTCTTTCAGCTGTAAAATGTTCAGCAGAAGCAACTTCTAAGGCTATCTTATAGACAACCCCAGAATCTTCTAAATCTTGAACACCTAATATTTTAATATTTCCTTTGGCTTTGGGTATTTTTTCTTTAATTGTTTCAGATAATTTATTTATAGTTTTTTCTACCTTATCTAAGTCTTCTTCATAGCTAACAGAAACGTCAATAACAGCAAGACTATTGTATAGATTATAATTAATGACTTCAGTTATAGTATGATTTGCTATAATCTTAGTTGCTCCTTTATAATTTTTTATTCTTGTTGTTCTTAAACCAAAAGAAACTACTTCACCTACAAAATCATTTATCTCAATAGTATCACCTATTTCAAATTGATCTTCTAATATTATAGAAATTCCTGCTAAAAAATCTTTAGCAATGTCTTGAAAGGCTAAACCTATAATCGCTGCTGTTATACCAATTCCTGCTAAAATGGATTTAACATTAACTCCAAAATTAGCCAATATAGCAACTAATACAAAAGTTACTATAATATACTTTATAATATTCTGAATTAAAATATTTATAGTTCTTACTCTTTTTTGATGATGTTTCTTCTGAATATTACTTTTTTTCTCAGCATTATTCATTATCTTTATTATTATTTGATAGATAATAAAACCTAATAATATATATATAAAAGGCATTATTATAATTTTTAAATCTATTGAAAACTTATCGAAAGAAATCATCTAAAACACCTCATTATTTATCTAAATTCATTATTTCCAATAATCGATTTAAATCATTACTATTAGTAAAAGTTATTTCTAATTTATTAGCTTTTATTTTTACTTTAGTTCCCAATTTTTCTTTTAAATCTTCTTCTAAATATTGAAACTCATTATTTTTTTCTTGATGATGTCTTATTATTTTATTTTTTCTTTCATATTCTTGATTATTAGAAGATAATTCTTCTAATTGTCTGACACTAAGACCTTCATCAATTATTCTTTTTGATAATTCAACAATCTTTTTTTCATCTTGCAATTTACTTAATAATCGAGCATGTCCCATTGAGATTTTTTTCTCACTAATCATTGTTTGAATTGAGGCTGGTAAACTCAATAGACCTAACATATTAGTTATATGGCTTCTACTTTTACCTAAACGTTCTGCTAACTTTTCTTGAGTAATATTTAAACTCTCTAGCAACTTTTTATAAGCAACAGCTTCTTCGATAGAATTTAAATTTTCTCTTTGTAAATTTTCTAAAAGTGCTATTTCCATCATTTCACTATCACTGAAATCTCTAATGATAGCTGGAATTTCCTTTAAACCAGCAATTTTTGAAGCTTTTACTCTTCTTTCACCTGCTATTATTTCATAGCCTTTGATACTCTTTTTTATAATGATTGGTTGAAAAACACCATGTTCTTTTATAGACATAGCTAATTCATTTAATGCGGTTTGATCAAAGTTTTGACGAGGCTGATATGGATTGCTTCTTAATTCATCCAAAGAAACCATTGTTATTGCTTCTTTTGGTGTTGAAGTAATTATTTTTTCTTCTATCTTATTGTAATCTAATGGCTCGTTATAAAATAATTCTTCTAAACCTTTTCCCAAAGCTCTTCTTTTAATACCATTATTAGTTTCCATTTCTTTCAATCACTTCCTTTGCTAAATTTATATAAGCTTCTGAACCACGACTTTTAGGATCATATGCTATGATTGGTTCTCCATGGGATGGAGCTTCTGTTAAACGAATCAATCTTGGAATAATTGTATTATAAACTCTTTCTTTAAAGAATTTCCTAATATCATCTACTACTTCAAAACCTAAATTCGTTCTAGAATCTAACATAGTTAATAAAACACCTTCTATATCTAAGTTAGGATTTAATGACTTTTGAGCTAACATAATTGTATTTAGTAATTGCATAATTCCTTCTAAGGCAAAAAATTCACATTGAACTGGAATTATTACTGAATTTGATGCTGTTAAAGCATTGGTTGTTATTAATCCTAGGGATGGTGGACAATCAATAATAATAAAATCAAAATTATCTTTTATTTTTTCAATATGTCCTTTTAATTGAGCACCTTTTGAAAACCCTGGTTCATTTTGACTTTTTTCTAGTAATTCTATATCAAGACCAGCCAAATTAATTGTTGCTGGAATTACATATAAATTTTTATATTTTGTTTTTATGATAGATTGCTCAATTTCACACTTTCCAATTAAAACATCATAAATACTTCTTTCAATATCTCCCTTATTTATTCCTACACCTGTTGTTGTATTTCCTTGAGGATCTAAATCAACTAATAAAACTTTTTTGCCTAAAGCAGCAAGTGAAGCAGAAAGATTAATGCTTGTTGTTGTTTTACCTACGCCACCTTTTTGATTTACTAAAGAAATTATCTTTCCCATATATATCACTACTCCTTTTTTACTTACTATATTGTATCAAATATCTCATTCTTTTGAAATGTTTTTGTGAAAAAAAAGTAGATTTTTATCTACTATTTAATTTTTACTTCTCAATTTTAATAATCATTTGATAAGATTTTTCTAAGTTCATTTCATCATATTCTATTTTAACTCCATTACCTTCTATTTGTTTAATCATATCTTTCAATGAATCAATTGAATTTTGAACTTTATTATTGTCTCCATTATCTCCAAACTGAATAGTTTGCATTGGAGCACCCTGATTCATCAAATCATAATTTGCTTGACTTAAACTAACGTTATTTGGTGGAGGAGTTACAACTTCTCCAGGAATATCAACATTAATTAAGTCTGGAGCTTTAAAATAATCTTCTGTTGTTTTTGTGTCTTCTTTTTCACTCTCATTTATAGCTTCTTGAGCTGATGAGAAAAATTTAAAATCATTTCCATCGGAATTATTATTATTTTGGATTATTGGATTATTAATTTGAAGGAGACTATCCAAATTAGCATTAGAATTAGACTCTGGAGGAGGTAAAACACTACTCGTATTTTCTTTCATCGCTTCTAAACTAATTGGATTTGGAATTGGGTTTGATGATGTAGTTTCTGGTGCATTCCCAAAAGAAATATTATTAGATAATAATGGTTCTTCTCCTTCATCATCGTCGTCGTCATCATTAATTTCTCCAAAGTTAATGAATTTTTGATTATTATCAGAATTATCTTCTAATGCTGGCTCTGGTGGTGTTTCTTCTTCTTTTTTCTTAATTAAGTCTTCACCTGATGGGGTTATTAAAATTGGTTCACTTTTAGTTTCTTCTTGATTATTCAAAAAACTAGGCATTAAAGGTTGATTTGATATATAATTTTCCTGTCCTGGTACAATCATTGGTCCATTGTTTTCTTTTTCTAACGATGGTTGCATTGGACTAGCATCACTGATTGAATTCATTTGAGGTTGTTGACCCTCCTTAATTTTATCTTCTAATTGTCTTACTGTCATTTTTTGATCTATTATTTCTTGTAATAATTGTTGCTGTTGATTGGAATCTTTTATATTTAATAAAGCTCGTGCATGTCTTTCTGAAATTTTCTCATCCATTAAAGCTTTTTGTATTTCTTCAGGTAATGATAAAAGTCGTAATTTATTAGCAACTGAAGATTGACTTTTACCCATTGTCTTGGCTAAATCTTCTTGAGTCATTTCATCTAATTCTAATATTTTTTGATATGTCTTTGCTTCCTCAATTGGATTTAAATCTCGTCTTTGTAAATTTTCAAGTAATGCTACTTTAGAAGATTCTTTATCATCTAAATCTCTAATAATAGCAGGTATTTTTGTTAATCCAGCTAAAGCAGAAGCTTTATATCTACGTTCACCAGCTATTATTTCATATTTATCATTAACTTTTCTGACTATAATTGGTTGTATTACTCCATGTTCCTTTATGGAAACAGCTAATTCTTTTAGAGGTCTTTCATCAAATATTTCTCTTGGTTGAAATCGATTTGGAATAATATCATCCAAGTATAGATATACTACTTCTTCGTCACGCTGCATAACCTATACCTCTCTTTTTATTCTTCTATTCTATTATAAATTATATCATGATTTAGAATTTTTTCAATAGACAACAAAAATAAATATATATATTTTATTTTAAATTATTAATTAAAAAAAAAATATTTAGTCTCACAAAATTATTATTAAGTACATACTAAATATTTTTTATTGTTATCAAAGCTCTATTACTATTTTCTTTTGGAAGCGTGAATTTATTAATTTTTAGGATCTTACAATTATATTTTTTTAGATCATTATTTATATTTTTAATTTCTTCATCAATATTAGCTTTCATAGCAATCATTAAGCCTTCTTTTTTGACTAAATGCATTGTAAATCCTAAAAGTTTTGATAAATTAGCTACAGCTCGTGCAGTTACTAAATCAAATTTTTCTTGATAATCTTCACTTCTAGTGTGAATTGCTACTATATTTTTTAAATTTAATTTTTTTATAGTATCATTTAAATACTTTACTCTTTTTAATAAAGAATCAAGCAATGTTATCTTTAAATTAGGATAAACTATTTTTAAAACAATGCCCGGAAAACCAGCGCCACTTCCTACATCACATAATGTTTCTATATTATTTAGATTTATTTCTTTTACAATTGTTAAACTATCATAGAAATGTTTTAAATAAACATCTTTTTTATCTGTTATTCTAGTTAAATTAATCTTTTTATTTTCTTCAATTAATATTTCATAAAAGTTTTCTAATTGCTCTAATTGTTCTTTTGTTAAGGTTATTCCTAATTTTTGTACTTCGGCTATAAATTCTTCTTTATTCATAGTTTGACCTTCTTTTTAAATAAACCATTAATATTGAAATGTCAGCGGGATTTACACCACTAATACGTGATGCTTGTCCTAATGATGTTGGTCTTATTTCACTTAATTTTTGTTTGGCTTCACTTGCTATATTAGGAATTTTGTCATAATCAATATCTTCAGGAATTTTTTTTGTTTCTAAACTTAACATCTTTTCTGCATCTTTATTAGCTTTAGCAATATATCCTTCATATCTAATATTAATTTCTACTTGTTCTAAGACTTCTTTATCATAATTTAAATCAATAAATTTTTTAATATTATCAATTTTTATTTCTGGTCGTTTTAATAAATCATATAAATTAATTCCATCTTTTAATTTACTACTTCCAATACTTTCTAAATATTGATTTATATCTTCCTTTGGAGTAATTCTAGTCTCTTTTAAGATTTTATAAACTTCTTCGATTTGTTGTTTTTTGAAATTAAATTTTTGATAATCTTCTGAAGAAATTAAGCCAACTTGATAGCCATAATCTTTAAGTCTTATATCAGCATTATCATGACGAAGTAAAAGACGATATTCAGCACGTGAAGTTAATAAACGATATGGATCTTTAACACCTTTAGTAACTAAATCATCAATTAAAACTCCAATATATGCTTCATTTCTTTTTAAAATTAAAGGTTCCTTTCCTTCTAATTTTAAGGAAGCATTTATACCAGCGATTAAGCCTTGCCCTGCGGCTTCTTCATAACCACTAGTACCATTAATTTGTCCGGCTGTATATAAACCTTCAACTAACTTTGTTTCTAAACTTTGTTTTAATTGTTTTGAATCAATTGCATCATATTCTATAGCATAAGCATATTTAATAAATTTAGCATGTTCTAACCCTTTTAAACTATGAACCATTTCTTCTTGGACATTTTCTGGCATACTTGTTGAAAAACCTTGAATATAAATAGTATTTCCATAATTTTCATCTTCAAACACATTACTTTCTGGTTCTAAAAATAATTGATGACGTTCTTTATCTGAAAATCTGACTACTTTATCTTCAATTGATGGACAATATCTAGGGCCAATGCCTTCTACATAACCACCATACATACTAGATTCATGTAAATGATCTTTTATAATTTGATGTGTATTTTCATTAGTATAAGTTAAATAGCAAGGTATTTGGTTTTTATAGTCATAATAAGCTTTATTATTAAAAGAGAATGTTAATTCACAATTATCTCCTGATTCTACAGAAATTTTTTCATAATCAATACTATTTTTATCTATTCTAGGCGGTGTACCTGTTTTTAACCTTAAAATATTAAAACCTAGTTCTTTTAAATCATTAGACAAAAATTTAGATTCTTTTTCTCCATGAGGACCTCCTGGTGTTTTAGATGAACCAACTAAAATATTAGCTTTTAAATATGTTCCAGTTGTTAAAATTACAGTATCTGATTCTATTTTTTCATTATTTTCTAATATTACACCTTTTATTTTATTATCTTCTACTATTAAGTGTTCTACTATTGATTCTTTTATTTCTAAATTTTCTTGTTTATATAATGTTTTCAACATTTCCTTTGGATAGATATTTTTATCTTCTTGAGCACGTAAAGCTTGAACTGCTGGACCTTTTTTAGTATTTAACATTTTAACTTGAAGAGCTGCTTTATCGGCATTTTTTCCCATTTCTCCACCTAAAGCATCTATTTCTCGGACAACTATTCCTTTAGCAGGTCCTCCTATTGATGGATTACAAGGCATATCAGCAATATTTTTTATATTTCCTGTTATTAAAAGAGTTTTGTGACCTTTTCTAGATGTAGCAAGGGCTGCTTCACAACCAGCATGGCCTCCTCCAACTACAATAACTTCATACTCCATATAAATTCCTTCCTCTTTTTCTGGCTTTTTTTACCTTTTTTTTCTTTAGTGATATTTTTTTATTATTATTTACCAACACAAAAATTGGCAAATAAATGATCTAAAATTTCATCACTATATTCTTCTCCTATTACTTCTCCTAGTAAAGTAAAGGCTTGTTTTAAATCTATTTCTAACATATCAATTGGTAATTTTTCTTTAATTCCTATTATAACTTCTTCTAAAGATTTTAAAGCTTTATTTACTAATGATATTTGTCTAGCATTACTCAAATAAGTTGTATTATTACTTTCTATTTGTTCTAAATTAAATAATTCTTTTATTTTTTCTTTTAAGGAATCTATTCCATTATTATCTATAGTATTAGAACTAACAACGTGATAATCTTTGAAATCTATTAATTTTAATTTTTGATTTAAGTCATTCTTATTTAAAATGATAATTGTTTTATTCTTATCAATTTTAGTTAATAATTTTTTATCTTCTTCTGTTAAGTTTTCATTACTATTAAAAACAAGTAAGATAAGATCTGCTTCATCTATTAAAGATAAACTTTTTTCTACTCCTATTTTTTCAATTATATCTTCTGTTTGTCTAATTCCTGCTGTATCAATTATATTTAAAGGTATTCCTTCAATTTGAATACTTCCTTCAACTATATCCCTTGTTGTTCCTTCAATATCTGTTACTATTGCTTTATCTTCATCTAATAAACTATTTAAAATACTACTTTTTCCAACATTAGGTCTTCCTACAATAACAGTTTTTATACCTTCTTTAATAATTTTTCCATTTTTTGAATTATTTAAGATGTTTTTTAATTCTGTTATTAATTTTTGGGTTACTTCTTCTATTTTTTTAGTAGTAACTATTTCTATATCATAATACTCTGGATAATCAATATTTACTTCTATAGATGCCAATAAATCTTTTATCTTTTCTCTTAAATTACTAATTTGTGATGATAATTTTCCTGTTAATTGATTCACTGCTTGTTTTCTAGCTTGATTACTTTTACTTTCTATTAAATCCATTACTGCTTCTGCTTGAGTTAAATCTATTCTTCCATTTAAAAAGGCTCTTTTAGTAAACTCTCCTGCTTCGGCTAGACGAATATCATAATTTAAAATTGTTTCTAAAATACGTTTTGTAGTTATTATTCCACCATGGCAATTAATTTCTACTACATCTTCCATCGTATATGTTTTGGGAGCTTTCATAATAGTTACTAAAACTTCATCAATAATTTCTTCTTGATCCACTATATATCCATAATGAATAGTATGTGATTCTACTTCTTCTAAATTTTTTCCTTTGAATATTTTATTTGCTATACTAATAACATCTTTACCACTCATTCTAATTATAGAAATAGCACCTTTAGTCATAGCTGTCGATATAGCAACTATATTATCTTTCATGATATACCTCCTTTTTGATTATTGTAAAAAAAGAAGAAATTAATCTTCTTTTGGTTTAATTACAACACATCTATTAGGTTCTTCTCCTACACTTTCTGTATAAACATACTTATTATTTGTTAGTATATTATGTATTATTCTTCTTTCATAAGAATTCATTGAATCTAATTTTACTTCTACTTTTGTTTCCTTTACTTCACGAGCAATTTTCTTAGCTAAACGTTCTAAATTCCTTTGATGTTTTTCTTTATATTCATTAACATCTATTACAAATTTAAAAGATTGCCCTACTTCTTTTAAAATTGCTTGTGACACTACTTTTGATAGAGCTTGAAGATTTTTTCCATTTTTACCAATTAATAGTGCATCATTATTAGAATAAATAGTATATGAAGGAAATTCCCCATTCTTTACTTCTATATTAACATTGAATCCTATATCTTTAAGTAATGTTAGAAGATAACTTTTAATAAATTTAACAACTTCTCTTTTTTCTATAACTTCTATTTCTACTTTTTTTGTTTTAAATAATCCTGATTTTACTTCTTTCTCATTAATAATTAAGTTTTCTTCAGTTTCTTGTAATGATATTTCTGCTTCTTTTATTGCCTCTTCTTTATTCTTTCCTATATAACTATGCTTTTCCATATTTATCTTTACTCCTTTTAACTAAAATATTTTGTAATATTGTAAATAAATTAGTTGTAATCCAATATATACCAAGAGCTGATGGCATAAACAATCCCATAACTATGATCATTCCACTCATCATTACTGGCATCATTTTCATACTATCATCTAAAGTATTACCAGTCATATTTAATTTAAAAGAAAAGAAAGTTGTTGCTGCTATTAAAATCATAAGAATTATATATGATATAATCGTTGCTGTTCCAAAACCTACAACAGGAGTTGTTCCAAGTTGTAATCCTAAAAATTTTCCTTCAAATATAGCTGGTGTTCTTTGAACAGCTTCAAAGAATGCTATAAATAATGGTAATTGTATCATAGAAAATAAACAACCTGACATTGGACTAATACTATATTTTTTATAAACCGCCATCATTTCTTGACTTTGACGCATCATTGATTCTTGATCTTGTTTATTTTTATATTTATTCTGAATTTTGGTTAATTCTGGTTGGGCTTTTTTCATTAATTCAGATTGCATTGCTGTTTTTTTAGTAAATGGAAAAGCAATCAATCTAATTATTAAACTAATAATTATTAAAGATAAAGCATAATTACGATTTAGGACAAGTCCTAATTGTAATAAGATAAATGCTAAAGGTTTTACAAAGATAGATGTCCATAAACCTTCATATTTACCACTTGTTATTTTAAATTTTTCACAGGATGGCAACTTATCTATTTTTACATTATTTTTTCTATATATATCTTGTACTTTCTTATCAATAGGCTTACATAAAATATTTTCTGTTAAATTTTGTCCTGTCACATTATTTTTTACAGGCTTATTATCTTTTGTTGTTAAAGTTTTAGTACATCCCGTTGTTAATAAAATTAAAGATATAATTATTACTAAAATGACACTTTTTTTGCTTTTTTTCATTTATGACTCCTTTAATTTATCTATTAATTGATTAAATTCCTTTTTTAATTCTTGATAACTTAAATTAATGGCATTTTTTCTTAATAAGATAATATAATCGTATTTTTTATCATATAAGGAATTATTTTCATTGATTAACATTCTTATTCTTCTTTTATATTTATTTCTAAATACAGCATTCCCTAGTTTTGAACCTACAGATATTCCATAACGACTATGTTCTATGCTATTTTTCAAATAATATATAACAAAACTATTATTATGTACTTTTTTACCTATTTTTATAATTTTGGTAAATTCTCGTTTATCTTTAACAATATCCTTTTTTTTCATTAATAATAGCCCCTATCTTATGCATATGCATAAAAAACCCACAGTCAATACTAGTGGATTATTTACAAATTTTCTTACGTCCTTTTTTACGACGAGAATTTAAGATTTTAGTAATTTTGCGTGCAAAAAACCCATGTTTCTTTGCTTTTTTACGATTATTTGGTTGATATGTTCTTTTCATTCTATTCCACCTCCAAACATAAATCTACATTATTATAATAATAAATGCATTATTTTGTCAATTAAATGTTTATTTTTTATAAAAAATAATTATCCACAGAATTCACACTATTGTGAATTATTAATATCACAAAAGTTAATAAAAATTTGTGGAAAATGTGGAAAAGTTATTTTTTGTATGTATAATATATAATTACTTTGTGGAAAAAATTGTGTATATTTTGTTAATAAAAAAAATTGTTCTTTTTCTATTTATTTTTTCAACAAATTCATGTACACTAGACTTAATTACTATTCTTGTGGGGAGATGGTTGTATGAATGTAGAGGTTTTGTGGAAAAACTTTTTATCTCAAATAAAAATTGATTTAACTAGTTTAGCCTTTGATACCTGGTTTCAAGATACTAAACTCCACAAGCTGAGTGATGGAAAAGCCATTATCATAGTACCAATGCAAATTCATAAAAAACATTTAGCCGAAAAATATTCTTCTTTAATAAAAGAAAAATTAAATGATATTACTGGCACTAATTTTGAATTAGAGTTTATATTAGAATCTGAAATAAAACCTGATGTAGATGAAATTAAATTTCAATCTATTTCAAATAATATAGAATCAATAGAAAATAAAGGTGTACCACCAAATCCTTTTCAATCAAATTTAAAAGCAAAATATTCTTTTGATAACTTTATAGTTGGTAATAGTAACAAATTTGCCCATGCAGCAGCCTTATCAGTAGCAGAAAATCCTGGAAATATGTATAATCCTTTATTTATATATGGAAATAGTGGTCTAGGAAAAACGCATTTAATGCACGCTATCGGAAACTATATTATAGAAAATAGTAATAGAAAAGTTTTATATGTAACAAGTGATCAATTTATCCAAGATTTTGTAGGTATTAATAAGAAAAACGATAATGGTAATAATTTTAATTATATAGATTTCTTTAAAAATAAATATAGAAATGTTGATGTTTTAATTATCGATGATATTCAATTTTTAGGAGGAGCCACTCAAACACAACAAGAATTTTTTCATACATTCAATACTTTATATAATGATAGCAAGCAAATAATTATATCATCTGATCGCTCTCCAGACGATTTAAAACTCTTAGAAGATCGTTTAAGAACCAGATTTTGTTGGGGATTGACAGTTAATATTTTTCCACCAGAATTTTCTCTTAGAACAGAAATAATTAGGAAAAAAATTTCTTCTGGTAACTTTGAAAAAGAAATACCTGAAGACGTTATTGAATACATTGCTTCTAATATTGGTACTGACGTCCGACAATTAGAAGGATCTATTACAAGATTAGTTGCTTACTCAACAATTATGGGAGGAGTAGAAATTAATTTAGATTTAGCTATTGAAGCTTTAAAAGACTTTATTAGTAAAGGAATCTCTGAAAAAAATGATGTTCATAGAATTCAAAAAATTGTTTCTGAATATTTTCAAATTACTGTTGAAGATATTCGAAGTAAAAAGAGAAGTTCCAACATTTCTTTTCCAAGACAAATAGCAATGTATCTATGTAGAAATATGACTAGTGAATCTTTTCCTAAAATAGGTACAGAATTTGGTGGAAAAGACCATTCAACAGTAATGCATTCAGTTGAGAAAATAGAACAGGAAATAAAAATAAATCCTGATCTTGCAAAAATAATTGAAAAGTTAAAAAAGGATATTGGGGAAGGGGTTGTTAATAACAAATAAGATTTTTAACTATTTTACACAGTAAAAATCTTAAATAGTATTATGATTTATAAGGAAAAATTTTAATTATTAACTTTTTCCACAGTAATAATAATAAAATAATAAAAGAAAGAAGGAATATATATGAAATTAACAATTAAAAAAGATATTTTACTTGATGCTTTAAATAAAGTTTCTAAAGCAATCTCTACTAAAAATTTAATCCCTGTTTTAGCAGGTATAAAATTTGATTTAAAAAAGAATAAATTAACTTTAACTGCAAGTGATAATGATATTACTATTCAAACTTTTATTACTGCTGCTTCTGATGATGAATTTAAAGTAGAAAAAGAAGGTAGTATTATAGTTCAAGGAAAGTATATGTTAGATATTGTTAGAAAACTTCCTGATAAATATATAAATATAGAAGTATTTGATGAATTAAAAATATTAATATATACAGAAAACAGTGAATTTCGTTTAAATGGAATAAGTGAAGAAGAATATCCAAAAATTAATTTAGATGAAAGTAAGAAGAAAGTTGTTATTAATAATAAGGTTTTTAAAGAAATAGTTTCTCAAACTGCTTTTGCATCTTCTAATGAAGAAACAAAGCCAATTTTAACTGGTATTAATTTTAATATTGTTGGTAATATATTAGAATGTAATTCTACTGATTCTTATCGCTTAGCTAGAAAAGTAGTAGAATTAGATAAAGCAGATACAGAAAATTATAATATTGTTATACCTAGTCATAATATTATTGAATTTTCTAGAATTTTAGATGATGATGATAAATCAAATATTGAATTACATATATCTAATAATAAAATCTTATTTATATATAAACAATTAAAATTTCAATCAAGATTAATAAGTGGTACTTATCCAAATACTTCTAATTTGATACCAAAAGAAGACTTCTTAGTTATAACAACAAATATTCAAGATTTATATAACGTTATAGATAGAGCAAGTATTTTAACTAGTGATAAAGATAAAAATATAGTTACTTTAGAAACAGAAGGTAATTTGTTAATACTTAAATCTTCATCTCAAGAAATAGGTAGAGTAGAAGAAAAAATGAATATAGAAAAAAATAATTCAGAAAATATAAAAATTTCCTTTAGTGCTAAATATATGATGGAAGCTTTAAAATCTTTTTCCACAGAAAAAGTGGAAATTCATTTTGTAGGTGAAATAAAACCTATATTAGTAAAATCAAAAGAAGATGAAACTATAACTCAATTAGTACTACCAATTAGAACATATTAAAAAATATTTATAAAAATTTTTACTACAACAAAATTCGACCAAAAACGACAATAAAAAGTGTTATAGTAACTATTTGAAAACGAAAAAGTTTTCGAATAGGGGGATTTTTATGAATTATGAAATTAATGAAGGAACATTGGCAGTAATGCCTACAGAAGAGAAAAAAAGTAAAATATTAGAAGATCATCAAGAATATATAATTGATCAAACACCTTATGAAGTTTTAGATTATAGTTGTAAATATTTTGGCTCTTCTTATGAAGGAAGAAAAGAAGGTACTAAATCTATTTTAAATATTAATTATAAAGTACCAATTATTGTGGAAAATACAAGAAATATTATATTTTTTCCTACAAATTCACCAACTTCAGAAGATTGTATGTGGATTTCTTTGAAAAATATAAATGCAATAAAAGAAGAAGATTATAATAGTACAAAAATAGAATTTAATAATGGAGTATCTATTCATGTTCCAATTTCTAAAAGAACTATTGAAAATCAGATTTTGAGAGCTTCTAGATTAGATTTAGTAATAAGAAATCGAGAAAAAGATAAAAAATAGCCTTAAAAGCTATTTTTTTAGTGTATAAATGCCTAAAATATGATATAATGTAGTTGTATGTATAGGAATACTAAAGTAGGGTGTAGGTGATTATATGAGGTATTTTAGCATCAAATATGATTATTAAGAATTTAAATTTAGTAAATTTTAGGAATTATTCAAAACTTAATTTAGATTTAAATCCTAAAATGAATATTATTATTGGTAAGAATGCTTCAGGAAAAACAAATATATTAGAAAGTATTTGTGTATTAGCTTTAACGAAGACTTATAAAAATGGAGTAGAACCAAATTTAATAACTTTTGGAAAGAATCAATGTAAAGTCAGAGGAAAAATTAAAACTAATAAATTATTAAAGAGTTTAGAAGTCTTTATTGAACAAGGAAATAAAATTTTAAAAATAAATAAAACAGAAATAAGAAAAATAAGTGATTATATTTCAAATTTAAATGTAATTGTTTTTACTCCTGAAGATATAGATATTATAAAAGGATCGCCAAGTATCAGAAGAAATTTACTAAATATGGAATTAAGCCAATTATCTTTAAAATATTTAAATACATACAATGAATATAATAAATTGCTTAAAATAAGAAATGAATATTTAAAATTATTATTAACATCATCTGTTGCTGATGAGTCTTATTTAGATATTATTACAGATAAATTAATTGAAAATGCAGTAGAAATTTATCTAACTAGAAAGCAATATATTGATAAAATTAATTTAAATATAGAAGAAACTTATTTTAAAATTACAGGCGAAAAAAAATTATTTGTTAAGTATGAACCTAATATTGAAATTGATGAATTTGAAAAAGAAGCTATAAGAAAAAAATTAAAACATACATTTAAGAAAAATTATAAAAAAGAATTAAATTATGGTATGACATTATATGGACCCCATCGAGATGAATTTTCATTTTATCTAAACGAAAACAATTTAAAATATTTTGGTTCTCAAGGGCAACAAAAAGTAGCAGTTTTGTCTTTTAAATTGGCTGAAATTGATATTTTTAAAGAAAAAAAACAAACTACACCTGTTCTATTATTAGATGATATTTTTAGTGAATTAGATATTACAAAGAGAAATAAAGTTCTAGATTATATTAATCAAGATATACAAAGTATAATTACTACTACTGATATCAAAAATATAAGGAAAAAATATCTTACAGATGCATATATATATGAAATTAAAAATGAACAAATAGAAAGAAGGAATTAATGTGGCAGAAATGGTAGAAAAAGAATATGATTCATCATCAATACAAGTACTAGAAGGATTAGAAGCAGTAAGAAAAAGACCAGGAATGTATATAGGAACTACTAGTTCTAGAGGATTACATCATTTAGTTTGGGAAATTGTTGATAATGCTATAGATGAAGCTTTAGCAGGATATTGTACTCATATTGAAGTATTTATAGGTACAGAAAATACAATTACTGTAAAAGATGATGGTAGAGGAATCCCTGTTGAAATTCATCCAAAAACAGGTAAAAGTACAGTGGAAACAGTTTATACTGTATTACATGCTGGTGGTAAATTTGGAGGAGGAGGATATAAAGTATCCGGAGGTCTTCATGGAGTAGGGGCTAGCGTTGTCAATGCTTTAAGTAGTTGGTTAGAAGTAAAAGTATATAAAAATGGAAAAGTTTATTATCAAAAATATGAAAATGGGGGTCATCCTGTAGATTATTTAAAAGAAATAGATACTTGTTCCAAAGAAAGAACGGGTACAACAGTTACTTTTAAACCAGATCCAGAAATTTTTACAGAAACTACTGTATTTGATTATGAAATATTAAAAATAAGATTAAGAGAATTAGCTTTTTTAAATAGAGGTTTGAAAATTTCTATTTATGATGAAAGAGAAGATGATAGAAAAGATTCCTTTTGTTATGAGGGTGGAATTAGTGAATATGTTGAAATGTTAAATAAAAGTAAAAATCCACTTCATCCGACAATAATAGATTGCAATGGATCTATTGATGATATTTCTTTAGAAGTTGCATTACAATATAATGAAACTTATAATTCTAGCATTTATTCATTTGTTAATAATATTAATACTCCTGAAGGTGGTACACATGAAGATGGAGTAAGAAGAGCTTTAACAAGGATTTTAAATAAATATGCCACTAATGCTGGATTATTGAAAAATAATGATACTACTTTAACAGGTGACGATGTTAAAGAAGGATTAACGATGATAATATCGGTAAAACATCCTAATCCCCAATTTGAAGGACAAACAAAAACAAAATTAGGTAATAGTGAAGTAAGAAGTATCTCTGATAAAATATTTTCTGCAGCTTTTGAAAGATTTTTGATGGAAAATCCAGATCAAGCTAAGATTATTATTGATAAAAGTATGACAGCATCTCGAGCTCGAATAGCTGCAAAACGTGCTCGTGAATTAACAAGACGAAAAGGCGATTTAGATATAACAAATTTTTATGGAAAATTATCTGATTGCAAAAGTAAAGATCCTACAGAATGTGAAATATTCTTAGTCGAAGGTGATTCAGCTGGAGGTTCTGCTATTAAAGGACGAAATAGTATGACACAAGCAATATTACCTTTACGTGGAAAAATATTAAATGTTGAAAAAGCAAGACTTGATAGAGCTTTATCTAATGAAGAAATAAAGACTATAATTACTGCTTTTGGAACAGGAATAGGGGAAGAATTTAATTTAGATAAACTTAGATATAATAAAATTATAATAATGACTGATGCAGATGTTGATGGTTCACATATAAGAGTTTTATTGTTAACTTTATTTTATAGATTTTTTAGACCAATTGTAGAAGCAGGACACGTTTATGCTGCTCAACCACCTCTTTTTGTAATCAAACATGGTAAAACTATTAAATATGTTTTAAATGAACAAGAACGTGATGAATATTTAGCTTCACTTTCTCCAAATACAAAATACGATATAATGCGAATGAAAGGTTTGGGAGAAATGGATGCAGAAGAGTTAAATGAAACAACTATGGATATTGAAAAAAGAGTATTAAGACAAATTACTGTTGAAGATACAATAACTGCAGATGAAATTTTTTCTAAATTAATGGGTGAAGAAGTAGAACCTAGAAGAACTTTTATAGAAGAAAATGCAGTTTATGTAGAAAATTTAGATGTTTAGGAGGTAGGATTTTATGGACAGATTAGAAAAAAATAACATTGTAAATGAAGTAAAAGATTCTTTCTTAGAATATTCCATGAGTGTAATTGTTTCAAGAGCATTACCTGATTTAAGAGATGGTTTAAAACCAGTACATAGAAGAATATTATATTCTATGTATGAATCTGGATATACTCCAGACAAACCTCATAAAAAGAGTGCCAGAATTGTTGGAGATGTTATGGGAAAATATCATCCACATGGAGATTCTAGTATTTATGAGGCTATGGTTAGAATGGCTCAAGATTTTTCATATCGATATATGTTAGTTGATGGTCATGGTAATTTTGGTAATATTGAAGGATATGGAGCCGCAGCAATGCGTTATACAGAATCACGTCTTTCTAAAATTTCTTTAGAATTATTAAGAAATATTAATAAAAATACTGTTGATTTTGCCCCTAATTTTGATGAATCAGAAAAGGAACCAACAATATTACCATCTAGATTTCCTAATATTTTAGTAAATGGTACTATGGGAATAGCTGTTGGTATGGCTACAAATATACCACCTCACAATTTAGGGGAAGTTATTGATGGATGTATAGCTTATATAGATGATCCTGATATTGATTTGGATGGATTAATGAAATATATTAAAGGTCCTGATTTTCCAACAGGGGCAACAATTCTTGGAAATAGTGGGATTAAAAAAGCTTATGAAACAGGTCGAGGATCAATTACAATAAGAAGTAAAGCTACAATCGAAGAAATAGGTGGAAAGAATTATATAATAATTGATGAAGTCCCATATGGTGTAAATACTTTAGACTTAAAAAATAAAGTTGCAGAATTAGTTCATAATAAGGTTATAGAAGGTATTTCTGATTATCATACTGATTTAAAAGATGGTATTAAGATAACAATAACTTTGAAAAAAGATGCCAATCCACAAGTAGTATTAAATAATTTATATAAACATACAGAATTTCAAAAAAATTATGGAATTATTTTTCTAATGTTAGATCAAGGAACTCCAAAAACTTTAGGTTTAAAAGATATTATTTCTAAATATATAGATTATCAAAAAGAAATTATTATTCGTCGAACTAAATTTGATTTAGATAAAGATGAAAAAAGAGCTCATATATTAGAAGGTTTAAAAATTGCTTTAGATCATATTGATGAAATTATAAAATTAATTAAAGCATCAAAAGGTGATGAAGAAGCATTATCCGGTTTAATGAGCAGCTATAATCTTTCTGAACCTCAAGCTCAAGCTATTTTAGAAATGAAATTGAGAAGATTAACAGGTTTGGAAAGAGATAAAATAGAAGGTGAATTAGAAAATTTATTAAAAGAAATAGAAGAATTAAAAGCGATATTAGCAAGTGAAGAAAAAGTTCTCCAAATTATCAAAGAAGAAATGTTAGAAATAAAAACAAAATATGGTGATGAACGTAGAACTAATATTGATATGACAGCTATAGAATATATTGAAGATGAATCTTTAATTCCAGTTGAAGATATTATTGTAACTCTTACTAATAAAGGATATATAAAAAGATTAAAATCAGATACTTATAGAAGTCAAAATAGGGGTGGAGTAGGTATTAAAGGTATGTCTACTAATGAAGAAGACTTTGTTGAACAATTAATTTCTACAAAAACTCATGATTATTTATTGTTCTTTTCTAATAAAGGTAGAGTATATAGATTAAAAGGATATGAAATTCCAGAATTTAGTAGACAATCAAAGGGACTTCCAATTATTAATTTATTACAATTAGAAAAAGATGAGAACATACGTTCTATATTAACAGTATCTAACGAAGATGAAACTTCTAAATATTTAGTTTTTGCTACTAAACAAGGTCTTGTTAAAAGAACAAGTATTGAAGAATTTGATAATATTAGAAAAGGTGGAAAAATAGCTATTCTTTTAAAAGAAAATGATGAATTAATTAGTGTTCAAAAAACAAATGGAAATAATCAGATTGTTATTGGAGCTAGTAATGGAAGAATGGTAAGATTTGTTGAAACTGAAATAAGATCAATGGGTAGAAACACTTCTGGTGTAAAAGGAATTGAATTAAATAATGAAGATCATGTCGTTGATTGTGAAGTTGTTAATGATAATCAATTAGTATTAATAGTAACAGAAAAAGGTTATGGAAAACAAACAGCTATAGAAGAATACAGATTAACTCATCGTGGAAGTAAAGGTGTTAAAGCATTAAATATAACAGAGAAAAATGGTGTTATGGTAGCATTTAAATGTATTGATGATATTATTTCAAAAGATATTATGATAATTACAGATAGTGGAATTATTATGAGAATGCCTTTAAATCAAATATCTGTTTTAAAAAGAGCAACTCAAGGATTAAGATTAATTAATTTAAAAGATAATCAAAAAGTATCTACAGTTGCTATTGTAGATAAAGAAATAGAAGATGAAGTAGAAAGCAAGGAAGAATTAGTAGAAGAAAATTAATTCTTCTTTTGTTTCACGTGAAACATTAACTAATTAGGTTTTAAAATTAAATTTATGTTTCACGTGAAACATAAGTACTAAAAGTTTCACGTGAAACAAAAAATGAAAAGAATATTATATTTAGTTGTACTTTAAATAAATTTATAGTAATATGTAAGTGGTGCAATGAGTGCATTGGAACTAAGTCAGGATCGGAAGATAGCAGCTTTAACAATCAACTCTCATGTGCACCTTTATTTTTGGAGTGATATATATGGATGATAAATATATGACTATAGCTATAAAAGAAGCGCTTAAAGCTTATAAAAAAAATGAAGTTCCAGTAGGTTGTGTTATTGTAAAAAATAATAAAATTATTGCTAAAGCACATAATTTAAAAGAAAAAAAGCAAACTGTAACGGCTCATGCTGAACTTATAGCAATAAATAAAGCAACTAAAAAATTACATAATTGGCGTTTGAATGATTGTGTTATGTATGTAACTTTACAACCTTGTCCTATGTGTTCTAGTGCAATAAAACAATCTAGAATTAAAAAAATATATTATTCATTAGATAATGATTCTAATTATTTAAGTGAACAAATATTAAGTAAAACTGATATAAATAAAAAAGTTTTAATAGAACATAATCAACAAGAAATAAAATATCAACAAATAATAAAAAATTTCTTTAAAAACAAGAGAAAATAACTAAAATATGATATAATATTTTATATAAATGAAAGGATTTTTTATTATGTATAAAGCATTATATAGAAAATATCGACCAAATAATTTTGATCAAGTTGTAGGACAAGATTACGTTATAAAAACTTTAAAAAATGCCATAAAAAATAACAAAATAAGTCATGCATATATGTTGTTTGGACCTAGAGGTATAGGAAAAACAACAATTGCAAAAATTTTTGCTAGGACCGTAAATTGTGAAAATCCAGTAGACGGTAATCCCTGTGAAAAATGTTCTTCTTGCCTTAAATCAAAAGAAATATCAACTGTAGATATTATAGAAATTGATGCTGCTTCTAATAATGGAGTGGATGAAATTCGTGAAATAAAAAATAAGGTCAATATTGTTCCAAGTGATTTAAAATATAAAGTTTATATAATTGATGAAGTACATATGTTAACTTCTGGAGCTTTTAATGCACTGTTAAAAACATTAGAAGAACCTCCTAAACACGCAATATTTGTTTTAGCAACGACAGATCCCCAAAAAGTTTCGGAAACCATTATTTCAAGATGTCAATGCTATTCACTAAAAAGAATTAGTGTTGATAATATTATTCTAAAATTAAAAGAAGTTTGTCAAAAAGAAAAAATAGATATTGAGGAAAAAGTATTGAAACAAATTGCAATTTCTTCCAATGGCGGTTTAAGAGATGCATTAAGTTCTCTAGATAAATTAGCTTCCTATAAACAAGAATTAATTACTATTGATGATTATTTGGAAATTAATGATTTAATTTCTGAAATTGAAATAAATAATTTAACTGAATGTATTTTAAATGCCGATATTAAAAACTTTATTCTAAAAATTAATGATTATTATAATAATGGTAAAAATCTAATTGAAATAATCAATCAATTAATGTTTTATTTAAAAGATATTATTGTTGATTATTATGTAAATAATAAAGAAATTTTATATGATATTTATGAATATCAGTCTTTAATAAATTTATTAAACGAAAAAATGTTCGATATAAAAAAATCTGCTAACCCTAAGATTTATATTGAATTAACTTTATTAGAATATATGAATAATTTAATAAAAGAAAATAGAAATTCGTCTAATTATATTGAAAAAAGTAGTGAAATTATTTCCCGGGAAATAAAAATTGACTCAGCATCAACACAAAAAAATATTTCCCAGGAAATAAATCCAACAGAAAAAGAAGAAAATAATGTTCAAAATGAAGTAAAAATAGATGCAGATCTTTCAAATAAATCAAATATTAAACAAATTATGAAAATTCGTTTAAATAATGCCTTAGCAAAGGGAAATAAAAAAGAAAAACAGCAATGTGAAGAAATGTTTAAAAAATTAAATGATTATGTTTTTGATCAAGATATAGGTTATTTAGTATCAGAGTTACTAAATTCTAAAATTCAAGTTGTTAGTGATGAAATAATAATAATTAGTTACGAATATGATTCAGTTGTAGAACAAAATCTTAAAGAATTAAATAAATTAACTGAAATTTTACAAAAATATGTCGATATAAATAAAAAAATAGGTATTATTACAGATAAAGATTGGGAACAAGAAAAACAAAAATATATTAAAACTATAAAAAATAATCAAAAATATGATATTATAGAAGAGCCAGAGCTAATAGAATGTCCAGAAGAAAATGAAACTTATGAAGAAGTTAATAATTTAGCAGACTTTGGCGATATATTAGAAATAAAATAGGAAGAGGATGATATTATGAATATGCAAGCATTAATGAAACAAGCCCAAAAATTACAAAAGGACATGTTAAGTGCAAAGGAAGAAATTGATAAAAGTGATTTTGTGGGAGAAAGTTCTTTAGTCAAAGTAACTGTTAAAGGAACAAAAGAAGTAGTAAAAGTTGAGATTAATAAAGATAATACAATAGAAAAAGAAGATATTGAAATGTTAGAAGATATGATTTTATTAGCAATAAATGAAGCAAATAAAAAAGTTGATGAAATGACAGAAAGTAAAATGGGTAAATTTGGTAATTCAATGCCCGGGTTATTTTAATGTATCCAGAGAGTATTAATAATTTAATAGAATCGTTTAAATTATTACCAGGTATTGGGGAAAAAACGGCAGAGAGATTTGCTTTTGCTGTACTTTATATGGATTCTGAAAACATAGATATTTTTGCTGATAATCTTAAAAATATACAAGAAAAAATTAGAAAATGTAAGATTTGTAATAATTTAACAGAAAAAGAGATTTGCTCAATATGTGAAGATAATTATCGTGATAGAGAAACTTTATGTGTTGTTGAAGATGTAAAAAGTGTTTTTCTCTTTGAAAAAATGGGAATGTATAAAGGTAAATATCATGTTCTTTCAGGTTTAATTTCGCCTTTAGATGGTATTAATCCTGAAGATATTGGTTTAGGAGAATTATTATCAAGAATTGATAAAGAAAAGTTTAAAGAAATTATCTTTGCTTTTAAACCCAGTGTAGAAGGAGAAACTACAGCTTTATATATAAAAAAATTATTAGAAGATAAAAATATTAAAATAACGAAATTAGCTAGTGGAGTTCCAATGGGAGCAGAAATAGAATATCTTGATAATTTAACATTAGAAAGAGCTTTAAGTGATAGAAAAGAAATAGAATAATTTTTCAAAAAATTCATACCTTTAAATAAGGAGATGGACAAGTATGAAAAAAATTGTAATATTACTTAAAAGATTTATAATGAGTTTCTTTGTATTATATGGTTATAATTTAATTGCTGTTAATTTCAATATGATAATACCAATAAATATAATAACGATATCCTTATTAACTATTTTTGGAGTTCCATCATTATTATCTTTATTATTACTTAAAATTATAGCACTTTAGAGTTGTAGGTGATATTTTGTATACTGAAATGCAATTACAAGAAAAATTTTATGATTATATTGAATCTAGTATTATAAAGAATAATAAATTATCGCATGCTTATTTGATTGAAATAAATAATAATACTAACTATATGAATATAATAAAAGATTTCATTTATATTATATTAAGTATGCCTTATAAAGAAGATAAAGTCATGCAAGAAAAACTAAAAAAACAAATTTATGAAGAAACATACCCCGATTTAAAATTTATTAAGCCAGAGGAGTCTTGGATAAAAAAAGAACAATTAATAACTTTAGAAAAAGAATTTTCTAAAAAGTCAATGCTAGATAATAAATTAATATATGTAATAGATAAAGCAGAAGATTTAAATGATTCTTCTGCAAATACTATTTTAAAGTTTTTAGAAGAGCCGGAAAACGATATTATAGCCATTCTTGTTACTAATAATAAATATAAGGTTTTGGAAACAATAGTATCAAGATGTCAAAAATTAAGTTTAATTAATAATAGTTTAGAAGAAAATAAATTAGATGAAACAATGGAAAGTTTTATTATATCAATAGTTAATAACGAAGAATTAATTATAAATTTTGATGAATATTTAGAAAAATTATTTTTAGATAAAGAATCTTCAAAATGTAATATATCTATTTTGAATGAATATTTTTGTTATTGTTTAGAACAAAATACAGTTCTTAAAAAGTCAAATAATTTATTAAAAGATATAGATACTGAAAAAATATTAAAATATATTTCTATTTTTAATGAATTTAATGACAAATTACAATATAATATTAATTTAAAATTGTGGTTAACTAATTTTTTAATTAAGATAATGGAGGTGAGTTAAATGTTTGAAATAATTGCTGTTGCTTTTGATTCTTCGCCTAATAGATATTATTTTTCACCAAATAAATTAGAATTAAAGAAAAATGATAGAGTAATTGTTGAAACAGAAAATGGTCTGGAAATAGGAATTTGTAAAACTAATATATTTAAAGAAAAAAAAGAAAATTTAGTTTTACCTTTGAAATATATAAAAAGAAAAGCAAATATGGAAGATTTAAAAATAGATGAAAGTAACAAAAAAGAATCTGCCAAAGCGTTAATTTATGCTAAGCAACAGGCTCATCAACTGGATTTAAAAATGAATTTCATTAAGGCTAATTATACATTTGATAGATCCCAGTTATTTTTTACATATTTATCAGAAGAACGCATAGATTTCCGAGAATTGGCTAAAAAATTAGCTCAAAAATACAAAACTAGAATTGAATTAAGACAAGTAGGTGTTAGAGATAAAGCTAAAACAATAGGTGGTATAGGACCTTGTGGTTTATTCTTATGTTGTAATAACTTTTTAACTGATTTTAATAGTGTTTCTATTAATATGGCTAAAAATCAATTTTTAGCATTAAATCCAACTAAAATTAATGGTGTTTGTGGTAGATTGTTATGTTGTCTAAATTATGAAGATGAATTATATTCAGAATTAAAAGAGTCATTTCCTAAAATTGGTTCCAAAGTTAAAACAACAGAAGGAGAAGGAAAAGTTATTTCAATAAATATTTTTAAAGGAACTTATAAAGTGGAAATAGATAAAAATAATATTGTAGAGGAAACAATCGTAAATTAATATGATTCAATTAAATGATTTATTAGGCTATAAAAATATCAAAATTTATCAAGATTCACAAAATGTTTGCTTTTCTTTGGATAGCATTTTATTAGCAGAATTTACCAATATAAAACAAACTACTAATACTATTTTAGAAATAGGTAGTGGAACAGGTGCTGTTTCTATAATTTTATCTTTAAAGACTAAAGCTTCTATTGATTCTGTTGAAATTCAAAAAAATTTATTTGAATTATTTAAGAAAAGTATCGCCTATAATAAATTAGAATCCAAAATACACCCTTTTAATTGCGATATAAAAGACTACTATTTACAAAATAAAAATAATTATTATGATCTTATTGTTTGTAATCCGCCATATTTTAAAGAAACAACTTTAAATAAATCAGAAGGAAAGACTTTGGCTCATCATGAATTAACACTAACAATAGATGATTTAATATTAGTTAGTCGAAAATTATTGAAAGATGGAGGTTGTTTATCAATTATTTATGATTCCAAAAGGCTTGTAGAAGTTCTTCAAAAAATGCGAAAAAATAATTTGATTCCCAAAAAAATTAGATTTGTTCATAGTAAATTGGAAAAACCAGCCTCTAAATTTTTATTAAATTGTGTAAAAAATGGTAATGAAGGTTTAAAAATAGAAGCACCTATTATATTATATAATCAAGATGGTAGTCTGACTAAAGAATATATGAATTTATTAAAAGATAAGGAGAAATAACATGAGTCAAAAAAGTTATGATGGACAAGCCTGTCTTTATTTAATTCCTACACCTATTGGAAATTTAGGAGATATTACAATTAGAGCTATAAACCTGTTAAAAAGTGTTGATACTATATTATGTGAGGACACAAGAGTTACAGGAAGTCTTTTAAAAAAATATGAAATAAAGAATAAATTATTAAGTTGTCATGAATATAACGAAAAAAAAATAAAAGACAAAGTAATAGAAATGTTAAAAGAAGGAAAAAAAATTGGATTAGTTACAGATCAAGGAACTCCTATTATTAGTGATCCTGGATATGAAATCGCAAGCGAAGTGATAAAAAATAATTATCCGGTTATAGGTCTTCCAGGAGCAACTGCATTTGTTCCCGCTTTAATTACTTCTGGATTGCCACCATCGCCATTTTTATTTTATGGATTCTTAAATCCAAAAAGTAGTAAACAAAAGAAGGAATTAGAAATTATTAAAAATTATCCTTATACAATGATATTTTATGAAGCTCCTCATAGAATTGTTTCGACTTTAACTAACATGAAAGAAATTTTAGGAAATAGAAAAATAGCTTTAGCACGAGAAATTTCTAAATTATTTGAAGAAATTTTTAGAGGTACTATTGAAGATGTTATAACAGAAATTGGTGAATTAAAGGGAGAATTGGTAATAGTTGTAGAAGGAAATAAAAAGACATTGGACTATAGTGATATTAGTATTCAAGAACATGTGAAAATATATTTAGATGATGGACAAACTGAAAAAGAAGCTATAAAAATAGTAGCTAAAGAACGAAATATTCCAAAATCAGTTGTCTATAAGGAATATCATATTAACAAATAAAATTTAAGAAGTAAGGTAAGTGATACTATGAAATTAATTGTAGGACTAGGAAATCCAGGAAAAGAGTATGAAAATACTAGACATAACGTTGGCTTTATGATGCTTGATTATTATGTAAATCATCATCAATTAGGAACATTTAAAGAAAAAGATAAAGGCTTATTTTTAAAAGTTAAATTATTTTCTGAAGACGTTATTTTTTTAAAGCCACAATCATTTATGAATTTATCAGGAGAAGTAGTAAAAAAATATATGGATTTTTATAAAATTACTAATTCTGATATCTTAGTCATTAGTGACGATTTAGATTTATCACTTGGAAATTTTAAATTGAAAGAAAAGGGTAGTAGTGGTGGTCACAATGGACTAAAAAACATAGAAGTACAAATTGGCACTAATGAATATAAAAGATTAAAGATTGGTATTTCAAATAATAAAAATATTGATACGAAAGATTACGTTTTAGGTAAATTCAATTTAGAAGAAAAAAAGGTATTGGCAGATTTACAAGAAAAAATAGTCAAAATAATAGATGATTTTTTCAAATTAGATTTTGCTATGCTAATGAATAAATACAATCAAAAAAATAGGTGATCTTATGAATGTTTTTGATCAAATATTAAATATTTCCTATAAAAAAGGCATGGGTATTACAGGAATTACCGATGAGTTTTTTTGTGCATTAGTTTCAAAATTAAATAAAACAAGAAATATTTTAATCGTAGTAAATTCTCTATATGAAGCAAATAAAATTTATACATCTCTTACAAATTATACAGATAAAGTTTATTTGTTTCCTATGGATGATTTTCTAACTAGTGAAGCAATTGCTATGAGTCCAGATTTAGAAATAACAAGATTAGAAACTTTAAATAATATTACTAATAATAATCAAGGTATTATTGTTACAAATCTGATGGGGTATTTAAGATATCTCCCAAATCAAAAACAATTTAAAGATTCTATAATTTCAATTGAAGTAGGTAAAGAAATAGCTCCTAAAAAATTAGTAGAAAATTTAATTTCAATTGGTTATAAAATAGAATCAATAGTTACTAAAACAGGTGAACTTGGTATTAGGGGCTATGTTTTAGATGTTTTCCCGCTTGGTGAAGAAAATCCAGTTAGAATTGAATTCTTTGGAGATGAAATAGATTCGATTCGTTTTTTTGATTCTAATACTCAAAAGTCAATTAAAAATGTGAGTTCAATAAAGATTAATCCAATTACAGAGTTTTTAACTACTATTGAAGTGGAAGATCAATTTAAAAAACAAAAATATTTACCAAAATATTTAAATACAACTGTAAATATTACTTCTTATATACAAGAGCCTATTGTTATTTATAAGGACTATTCACAATTAAAATTGAGTTATCAACAAATTATGGAAGATTGTTTTTCTTTTAATACAACAAAGGATACTAATTTTAAAGGTAAATATATGTATGATTTAGAAGAGTGTTTAACTAAAGATTACTTTTATTATTTAAGTGTTAATAATACTTCTAATAAAATACAACCAGGACTATTAAAAGATTATCATGTTAGAACAATAAATAATTTTAAAGAAAATATTTCTGTGATTAATGATTTTTTAGTAAATAGTATTAGAAATAATAAAACTGTTATAATTTGTTTACCAAAAAATAAAATTTCAAGAGTAGTGAAAACTTTAAATTGTAAAATTATAGAAACAGATGAAAATAATATTGAACTAAATAAGATTAATATTATAGAAAAAAATTTATCTGAAGGGTTTATTATAGATAATTATGTGTTTTTAACAGCAAAGGAATTATTTATAGAAAACAGACAAAATAAAAAGTATCAAACGAAATTTAAATATGCTTCAAAAATAAAAGATATTAATAATCTTGAAATAGGTGATTATGTAGTCCATAATACTTATGGAATAGGTGTTTATAATGGAATTAAGGTTCTAACCTCTAACAATATTTCTAAGGATTATATTGAAGTTTTATATAAAGGAACAGACAAATTATATATTCCAGTAGAAAAAATAGAATATCTTAGTAAATATGTTGGTAAAGATGGTACTATTCCTAAGATAAATAGAATGAATAGTATCGAATGGAAGAAAACAAAAGCGAGAATATCTAAAAGAGTTAGTGATATGGCTGATAAATTACTTAACTTATATGCTGAAAGAGAAAGCAGAAAAGGGTTTGCTTTTAGTCCTGATTCCCAGTTTATGGAGCAATTTGAAGCAGATTGTCCTTTTACATTAACTCAAGATCAACAAATAGCTATAAATCAAATAAAACAAGATATGGAATTAAATCGTCCTATGGATAGGTTACTATGTGGAGATGTTGGTTTTGGAAAGACAGAAGTAGCTTTTCGAGCAGTATTTAAAGCCATATTAGATTCAAAACAAGTTTTATTCTTATGTCCTACAACAATTTTATCAGATCAACATTATAAAAATGCTCAAGAGAGATTTAAAAATTTTCCAGTTAATATAGAATTATTAAATAGATTTACTTCTCCAAAAGATGTTAAACGTATTAAGCAAGGATTGCTTGATGGAACTGTAGATTTGGTTTTTGGAACACATAGATTATTAAGCAATGATATAAAAACAAAAGATTTAGGCCTATTAGTAATAGATGAAGAACAACGTTTTGGTGTGGCTCATAAAGAAAAAATTAAAGAGTATAAAACAAATATTGATGTCTTAACTTTAACCGCCACCCCAATACCTAGAACTTTACAAATGTCTATGGTAGGCATTAGAAGTTTATCTTTGATAGAAACGCCACCTATGGATCGTTATCCAATTCAGACATATGTTGTTGAAGAAAATCAGCAATTAATAAAAGATGCAATATATAAAGAATTATCTAGATCGGGCCAAATTTTTATTTTATATAACAGCGTAGAAAAAATAGAACATAAAGTAGCTGAAATAACAGCTTTAGTTCCTGATGCTACTATTGATTTTGCTCATGGACAAATGAACAAAACACAATTAGAAAATAAAATGATGTCCTTTATTAATAAAGAATTTGATGTTTTAGTATGTACTACTATTATCGAAACGGGAATTGATATTCCTAATGTTAATACCTTGATTATTTTAGATGCGGATAGGTTTGGATTAAGTCAACTATATCAAATTCGAGGACGAGTCGGAAGAAGTAATAAATTTGCTTATGCTTATTTAATGTACCATCCAAGTAAAATTTTAACAGAAACGGCTCGAAAAAGATTAAATGTTATAAAAGAATTTACTGAATTAGGTAGCGGATTTTCTATTGCTACTAGAGATTTATCAATTAGAGGAGCAGGTGATATTTTAGGTAGTGAGCAGGCTGGGTTTATTGATACAGTTGGGATTGAATTATATATTAAAATGTTAAATCAAGAAGTTCAAAGAAAAAAAGGCCAAAAAATAGATCCAGACAATGATGAAGAAAATACTACTAAGCCTTTATTAAATGTGGCTACTCATATTAGTGATGATTATGTAGCAGATGAAAGTTTAAAAATAGAAATCCATAAAAAAATCAATGAAATAGATAGTAAAGAAACTTTCTGTCAAATAAAAAATGAATTAGAAGATAGATTTGGTAAAATTTCTGAGGATATTAATATTTATATGTATGAGGAATGGTTTGAAAAACAAGCTGCGCAAATGCAAATAAAAAAGGTTCATGAAACCAAAAATTATATTGAAATGATCTTTCCAAAAAATGTAATAGAAAAACTAGATACTGAAAAATTATTTTTGGAAGCTTTTAAAATTTCTAATATGTTTAGATTTAAAAGTAAAGAATCAACAATTTCGATTATTTTAGATACTATAAAATTAGAAAAACATCCTATTTATTATCTAACAGAGTTGTTAGATTATATGATAAATAATTTGATTAAAACTATTGACTAAAAAATTTTGAATTGTTATTCTTGTATATAGTTGAGTACAGGAGGATGCAGTATGACTGATCAAGAAATGTTAGAAGAATTAAAAAAACAGCATTTAACAACTTATAAAAAAGCAGTTCAAGGAATAATTACTAATAATACTAAAGGCTTAATTGAAGATATTTTATCTTTAATTAAAAAACCGCCACTGGATTCAATGGACAGTATTAAAACAAAGCTTTTATCTCTAGCAAAGAAAGAAAAAATAATCTTAAATACAGAAAAACTTAATCAAATGGTTAATAAATTTAGGAAAGATTTAAAAAGTCATTTAGAATCTTTAGAACAAATTCGTCAAAATGAGTTTAAAATAATAGTTGATAAATTTGAACCAAAAAGAACAACAGAAATAATAGTTATTGATGAAAAAAAGATAGAAAAGGTTAATAAAGAACTAAAAAAACAAATAAAAGTCCAAGTTACTGATAATATTAATATTTTATCTGATAGTTTAGATTCTATTTATAAAGAAGAAATATCACAGGATAAAAAAGATTCTATCTCAAAGCAATTTATTAAATATATGAAAAGTTCCTATCAGCAGCAGTTATTAGATGCAATTTCTATGAAAACCATGATAAAAGATAGAACTCTTATTAGTGGAATTAATGAACAAGGAGAACGATATTTATTTACAAAAAACAACTCACATCTATTTGATTATGAAAAATAAGATACTAGAAAACAGTATCTTTTTTTTGTTAACTATTTGGAAATATTTACCAAGGGAATTTTAATGAATAAATATTATAATAATAATATAAATTATTAAATGAATTAGGTATAAACTTTTAAAAATAAGAAATAATATTTATAGGTGAAAGTGAGGAATAATCATGAGAACAACTGGTGTAGTTAGAAGAATAGATGATTTAGGAAGAATTGTTATTCCTAAAGAAATGAGAAGAACTCTAAGAATTCATGATGGTGAATCTTTAGAAATCTTTGTTGAAGATGAAATGATTGCTTTAAAAAAGTATTCATCAATATCAGATTTAAATGATGTCGCAGATGATTTAGTTAATGCAATTAATCCTATTATATCTAAAGAAGTACTAATTACAGATAGAGATAAAGTTATATCTAGTTCCGGAGTTTTAAAAAACATCTATATGAATAAAACAATATCAAAATTTTTAGAACAAAAATTGAATAATAGAGAAATCGTAGTAGAAAAAAATATAGAGGAAGTTGAATTTATAGATAATCATAAGGAAAAATGTTCTTATACTCTATCACCAATTATTATGAATGGCGATGTAATAGGAATGGTTGTTATATTTTCTTTAAAAGAACATATTAATGATACTGATGTTAAAATGGCAAATTTGACTTCCAATTTTTTAGGAAAACATATTGAAGAATAAAGAAATATATGATACAATGGCTTATATTGAAATGTTTTGAAAAAGAGATTTATAATGCTTTATATTAAAGAGACCTTGTGGTAGGTGCAAACAAGGATATAAGATTATAAAAGATGGCTTTGGAACTATTATATCGATAGGTAGGTATAATCGTATATAGGCGTTAACTATAATGAGTGTATAATTAGCTATTATAAAATAAGGTGGTACCACGGAAAAAAATTCGTCCTTATGTTATAATAGTTTTTTTATTAAATAGTGTTTATAATCATAAAAGCATATAATATTAAGAATTTTCAATATATATACAAGGAGTGAGTTTAATGAAAGAAAAATATTATATTTCAACCGCAATTGCTTATACTTCTGGTAAACCTCATATAGGTAATACATATGAAATAGTTTTAGCAGATGCCATAGCTAGATATAAAAGATTAAAAGGCTATGATGTTTATTTTCAAACAGGAACTGATGAACATGGTGAAAAGATAGAATTAAAAGCCAAAGAGGAAAATTTAAAACCTCAAGAATTTGTAGATAAAATCTCTTCACAAATAAAAGAAATTTGGGATTTAATGAATACAAGTTATGATAATTTTGTTAGAACTACGGATCCTAAACATGAGAAAGTAGTTAAACATATTTTTCAGAAAATGTATGATAAAGGAGATATTTATAAAGGAGAATATGTAGGATTATATTGTACTCCATGTGAATCTTTTTGGACTGAATCACAATTAGTAGATGGAAAATGTCCAGATTGTGGTCGCGATGTTCATGAATCTCATGAAGAAGCATATTTCTTTAGATTATCTAAATATCAAAAAAAATTAGAACAGTATATAGAAGAACATCCAGAATTTATTCAGCCGGAATCAAGAAAAAATGAAATGTTAAACAATTTTATTAAACCAGGATTACAGGATTTATGTGTTTCTAGAACATCATTTTCATGGGGAATTCCTGTTGATATGGATCCTAAACATGTTGTTTATGTTTGGTTAGATGCTTTAACTAACTATATTACTAATATCGGCTATGATGTGGATACCCAAGATGAAATGTTTAAAAAATATTGGCCGGCAGATTTACATTTAATTGGAAAAGATATAGTAAGATTTCATTCAATTTATTGGCCTTGCTTTTTGTGGTCATTAGATTTGGAATTACCAAAACAAATTTTTGGTCATCCTTGGTTATTAATGAGTGATGATAAAATGAGTAAAAGTAAAGGCAATATAATTTATGCTGATGAATTAGTTAATTTATTTGGAGTTGATGCTGTTCGTTATTATTTACTTCATGAAATTCCATATGCAAGTGATGGGAATATTACATATGAATTGTTAATTGAAAGAATTAATGGTGACTTGGCCAATGTTCTTGGTAATTTAGTTCAAAGAACTATAACTATGGGAAATAAATATTTTGAAGGAATTGTTAATAATAAGCAAAAACAAGAATCTGTTGATGATAATTTAATTAAAGCAATAAATGATTTAGATAAAAAAATTGATGCTAAAATGAATAAATTAGAAGTAAGTAGTTCTATCAGTGAAATATTTAATTTATTGAGATTAAGTAATAAATACATTGATGAGACAACACCTTGGATTTTAGCTAAAGATACAAACCAAAAAGATAGACTAGAGACAGTTATATATAATTTGTTAGAATCAATTAGAGTAAGTGCTCTTTGTTTAGAACCATATTTACCAGAAACATCTACTAAGATATTAGAACAAATTAATAATTATCAAAAAGAAAGCGCATATTTAGATAATAATAAATATGAATTAAAAGAACCAACACCATTATTTAAGAGAATTGATAAGGACCAAATTTTAAAGGAAAATGTATAAAATTGTAAAGATGAGTATTTTATGTAAACAAAACTCATCTTTTTATGTTATATTTTTATGGTAGTGCGTTAACAAAAAATATGAAAGGAGTAGACTTATTTCTATGCAAGATGATATCCAAGAAAAAGTTTTTAAACTTTTAACCGTGGATAATTTTTATTTTCTATTTTCAATTATATTTATAATTGCTATAGTTAAATATAAAAATTATTTGGATGTATCGTATTTTTTATTAGTTACATTTTACTACATTAGATTAAAACTACATAGAAGGCACACCATTTAAAATATCATTGACACTGATATTTTTTTATTTTAATCTAATGATAGAGGTGAAGTTTATGTTTATTGATACTCATTGTCATATTTCTAATAAATACTATAATAATATAGAAGATATTATAAACGAATGTTTAAGTAATAAAGTTAATCAAATGATATTATCATGTTGTGAAAAGGATGATATTGATGAATCATTACAATTAATAGATAAATATAATTGTTTATATGCAACCTTTGGTTTTCATCCTGATCAAATTGATAAAATAACGACTAATGATTTAAAAAAATTAGAACAATTATTAAAACAAAATAAAAAAATTATTGGTGTTGGTGAAATAGGTTTAGATTATCATTATCCGACCGATAAAGAAAAACAAAAAAAACTATTTGAAGAACAATTAATTATAGCACAAAGATTAAATATGCCAGTTGTTATACATAGTAGGGATGCTACGCAAGATACGATTGAAATATTAAAGAAGTATAAAGTTAAGGGGGTTATTCATTGTTTTTCAGGTAGTTTAGAAACAGCTCAAATATATATAAAAATGGGATTTAAACTAGGAATAGGAGGAGTTGTTACTTTTAAAAATAGTAATTTAGCAACAGTAATTTCAAAAATTCCTATGGAAAATATTGTTTTAGAAACAGATAGTCCCTATTTAACACCTAGTCCTTTTAGGGGAAGTACAAACAGTCCCAAATACATTCCAATTATTGCTGAAAAAATATCATCTATAAAGAATTTACCAATTGCAGAAGTAGCTAAATTAACCACTAAAAACTGTTATGAATTATTTGACTTAAAATAATAAGTATGGTAATGTTTAATTATAATTAGGAAGGTTTCATTAAAAGAGGTGTATTAAATGAAAAACGAAACACAAGAAGAAGTAGAAGAAAAAAAATATTTTCGAAAAATTGTTATTTCTCTTTTATTTATTATTATATTAGTATTGTTCGTAATCGGAATTTCATTTTCTACTTATATTAAAATGGAACAGGTTAAGGATTCTGCTGTAGATACAGTAGAAAATGTTTCAATGAAATATACAGAATCCAATAATGGTATTTCTATAGAAAATGCAAGTCCAATCAATGATGATGTTGGTAAATTATTAAAAGCCCCTGGAGAATACTTTGATTTTACAGTAACAACCAAAATAGTTCAAAATACGCCTGTATATTATGAAATTGCTGCAGTAAAAGATGCAACTTCTACCTTAAAAGATAACGAAGTAAAAATTTATTTAGAAAAACAAGTTAGTGGAACATATGAACAAATATTAGCTCCTCAAAATTTTATACCTATTACTGAAAAGACTACAATTGGATCTCCTTCGGGATCAATGGTACTATTAAAAGTTAAAAAGAAGACAAGCGGAACAGATAATTATAGACTAAGAATGTGGGTTGATGAGAAAACAAATATTGATGCAGTAAAAAAATATGCTATAAAAATAAATGTATATGGAAAAATTTTATAATAAGGGGATATCTATGAAAAAAAATAAAACAACTAAAAAACAAATTTTTATTGTTATATTGATTTCTATATTAATGATTATGGTGATTGGAAGTTCTTATTCAATATTTTATTATCAACGCGAGGGTAATACTTCTAATGTTATTGGAACAAAAGCAATTACTTGTTCTTTCAATGAAGAAACACCTATATCAATAACGTCAGCCTTACCAATTAGTGATGAAATAGGAAAGAAATTAACATCGGGAATATTTCCAGGATATGATCAAGGTTATTATGATATTAGTTTATCATGTGACTGTCAAGGACCTTGTAATGGTGTCTATGAAATTTATGCCTTAAATTTATCAGATGAACCTAAACTAGATCCAAAATACGTTAAAGCTTATGTTACAGATGGAGAAGAAGTAGAAACAGAATTATTACCAGTTACTAAATTTAATGAATTAAAAGAATCATCTAATGAACAAGATGCTAAAATAATATATAGTGGTGAATTTTCGAAGGACTTTTCTAAAAAGTTTAGGTTACGTTTATGGGTTTCTGAAGAGTATGAAATAGATAATATCGAAAGAAATTTCAAAACAAAACTAAATGCAAAAATTAATGAATAGGGTGATGTTATGGAACAAGCAGATTCAAGGAGAATAGTTTTATCTGTATTAGCAATTGCTCTTTTGTTAGTAGCTATTGTTGGTATATCATATGCTGTTTTTGTTTTTACTTCTAATTCTAAAAAAGAAAATGTAATAAATACAGGCGCAATTTCAATGTCATATGTAGAGGGAATAACTAATGTCATTAGTATAAAAAACGCTCTACCAACTATTGATGATGTTGGTAAACAACAACAAGAATATTTTGATTTCCAGCTATCTGCTAAAATTTCTGGTAATGCGAAAATAAATTATCAAGTAATAGCAAAAAATATAACTAATGAATTTGAAAATGGTCTACCAAAAATACCAGTCCAACGACAATTAAATGCTAATCAAATTAAAATTTATCTAGAAAAGGAAGATGGCAGCCAATATGAAACTGTACTAAAACCAACTATTTTTAGTACGTTACCTAATTTTTTAGAAGAAGATGATACTAATAAGGTATTATATACAGGAAGTTTTTATAATGACGGAATAGATACAAAGCAGCAAACAGATAAATTTATTTTAAGAATGTGGCTAGATTCAAATGCAGAGATAGATGAAATTTCTAGAACTTTCAAAGTTAAAGTTGATGTAAAAGCTATTATGGAATAAATCAGGAGGAAATATCTTCCTTTTTTATTGGCTTTTTCTTTGAATCGTGCTATTATATATAATATAAGATAGAGGAGGAGGCAGTTGTGATATGATAACAGATGAAACAAATATAAATGCAAATACTAAACCAAAGAAAAGTAAATTGCAAGTTTTATATAAAATATATCATTTTATTGCTAAAGTTATTTTATACTCCTTACTTATAATCTTATTTTTAGTGGCTTTATTATTCGCGTTATATTTTATAGATTTACAAAGAAATATAAAAAATGGAGTATCTAAACAGCCACTATTTGGAGCTTATATAATAATAAGCCCTAGTATGGTACCAACTATTAATGTAGAAGATGCAATTATTATACAAAGAAAAGAAGAAAATGAATTAAAGATTGGAGATATTATAACTTTTACCTCAAATGATCCAAGATATTCGGGATTAACAATAACTCATAGGATTGTAGGAATAGAGAAGGCAAAAAATGGTGCTGTTTATTTTAGAACTAAAGGAGATAATAATAATACGGAAGATGATGCTTTAGTTTCTTATGACAGCATTTATGGAAAAGTAATATTGAAAATTCCTAAGATTGGATATATACAATATTTTTTAACTAGATTTTATGGTTGGATTTTATTAATTGTGATTCCTTGTTTGGGAGTTATTATCTATGATATTATTAAAGTTATAAAAACGGTTAGAAATAGTTTTACTGGTAAAAAAGATAATAAAAAACAAAAAAAAGAATTAAAAAATAATGAGTATATAGAAATTATTGAACCAAAGGAAATAAAACAAAAAACAGAAAAGGATTCAGATGATGATACAGAAATAATTTAATAATATAAAGATGAAATAAAGAGGGATAAATATGAAAAAACTATTATTAGAATATTTTAATATTATTGCTTATACAATAACAGGGATGATTTTTGGTTTTTCCTTCTTTTTGTTGTTTATAAATTTTTATCATTATAGAGATGTTAATACTATATATATTAAACAAGACAGTGATAAAAAAGCAGAACAGGAATTAAATAAAAAAATAGAGGTAATTAAAACAAATGCGTCAAGTTTTGATATAAATTCTTATAAAGGAAAAGAAGATTCTTATAGTTTAGCAAGTGTAAAATCTAGGTTAACATTATGTGCTCAAAGTATTGATACAGAAACATTTAAAAACATTTTATCTAAAGAAAAACTAACAATTAAAGATATATATGATATGCAGCAATTTTATCAATCACAAATTGCAAATGAATGTTTAATTAAACAATTATATGAATTAACACTTACTGATAATCCCAAAGTAAACATAACAACGTTAAAACCAATTACTTCATTTTTAGAAGATAATATCAACCAATTAACGAAATCAACGGATTATGTTCAAAAAGTAATAAAAAACAATAGTAGTTATATGTTTAATAGTGAAATAGCAAAAACTGATTTATATGAACAAACTAAAGATAGTTATTATACATTATTAAATAATTATATTCTATCTATAGATTTTATCTATGATGTATCAGAATGGTATAAGAATACAGTAGGAGGGGTTTAGTTTGAAGAAAATATTAAATGAAATATTATTAATTTTGAAATGGATCTTATTGATGGCGTCATTTGGTTTGTTTCTTTATATAGTTTTATCTATGTATGATAGAGTAAACAAAAGTTTAATAGAGGGTATAGATTTATTTATTCCTTATTTATTAGTTTTAATATTATTTATTATAAATATTCTATTTCAACAAACAACAGTTACTAAAAATGTCTTTTATAATTTGACTTGTTGTTTAGCCTTTATTACTATATTAGTAGTATGTCTTAGAACTATCTATGATAAAAATATGGTTTTAAATGAAATTATGGGATATGGAATTAATTTTTCATATTTTAATGACTTTTTAGCTTTCATGAAAGTTCTTTTATATGGAATATCCATTGCTAATATATTTTTTATGTTTAAAGATAAGACAAAAATTAACATGAATGAACCAATAGCAAAAAAAATAAAAGGTGATAAGGTAGAAGTTTTATAGACTTCTTCTTTTTTTTTAGTTATAATTATTTTGCGGTGATATTATGGAAAAATTTAATTTTAAACGAAAATTTGGACAAAATTTTTTAAGAGATAAAAATTTAATTACCAAGATAGTTTCTATTGCTAATATAGAACCTAATTCCTTAACTATAGAAGTGGGGGTAGGAAAAGGAATATTAACTGAAGAGTTAACAAAGCAGTCTAAAAAAGTTTTGGCCTATGAAATAGATAATGAATTAAAGCCTTTTCTGGAAGAAAAATTTCAGGATATAAACAATTTAGAAATTATTTTTGATGATTTTTTAAAAAGAGATATTACTAGGGATCTTGAAAAGAATAAATATGATAACTTATATTTTGTTAGTAATGTTCCTTATTATATAACAACACCTATCTTAATGAAATTAATTGAGTCTAAAAAATACTTTAAAAAAATTGTAATGATGGTTCAAGAAGAAGTTGGAGAAAGATTTTCTGCTAAACCTGGAAATAAAGAATATGGGTCAATTAGTGTTTTTTTGAATTATTATTATGATATAAAAAAAGAATTTAAAGTTAATAGAAATATGTTTGTTCCTGTACCTAAAGTGGATAGTGTAGTAATTTCTTTTTCCAAAAAAGAAAATAGTTTATCATTAAAAAATGAAAATGTTTTTTTTCAATTAGTTAAAGATAGTTTTCAATATAAAAGAAAAAATCTAAGAAATAATTTAAAGAAATATGATTTGGTAAAAATAGAAAAGATCTTGCTTGATAATAATTTTAACTTAAATAATCGAGCAGAACAAATACCAGTAGAAGTATTTATTAAGATTAGTAATGAATTATCTTAAGAATATTTCTTTTTATTTACCAGGAAAAATATTACATATTGATGGTGATATTGACTTAAGTAACAACACGCAAACTCTTTTAATATAAGAAAAAAATTCTAAAAATAAAAAAACTCTAAAAAAATCTATCAAAATATAAATTTTTAATTATTATTATATAAACTCTTCACCATCTTCATTGACAAATTTTAAAGAAGCGGGTTATAATGATATACATGGTTATATGATTGAAAATATGAGGTGATGAAAATGAAAAATCCATATGTAAAAATTGCTAGACCAGACCATTGGATAAAACAGTTATTTATTATTCCTGGGATTTTGGTTGCAATGTTACTTATAGATAATGTAAACATAAATGTTTACATGACATTATATTATATAATTTTAGGTTTTTTAGGAACATGTTTTGTAGCATCTGCTAATTATGTTATTAATGAATATTTGGATGCAGAGTTTGATAAATATCATCCAACTAAGAAGAATAGGCCACTTGTAACGCTTGAAGTTAAGAAGAAGTTTATATATTTAGAATATGCTGTTTTATCTATTATTGGACTTGTTTGTGCTTGGTTTGTATCACTACCATTTTTTATAACTGATTTAGTTCTATTAATAATGGGAATTTTATACAACGTTAAACCATTTAGAACTAAGGATATACCATTTTTAGATGTATTAAGTGAATCTATTAATAATGCTTTAAGACTTTTATTAGGATGGTTTATAATTACTGATTGTTACTTACCGCCAGTAAGTATAGTTATAGGTTATTGGATGTTTGGGGCATTTTTAATGGGAATTAAAAGATATGCAGAATATAGAATGATTAATAATCCAAAGAAAGCATCTTTATATCGTAAATCTTTTAGTAGGTATACTGAGGAATCTTTACTTATATCTTCTGTATGTTATGCATTCATATCAATATTTTTATTTACTACATTTTTACTTAAATATAGGATAGAATTAGTATTGTGTGTTCCTTTTATGTGTTTCTTATATTGTTATTACTTAAGATTAAGTTTTAAGCCAGACTCTGCTGTACAAAAACCTGAAAAATTATATAAAGAGAAAAAATTATTGTTATTCTGTATCTTATTTGTAATAGTTTTAGTTGTATTATTATATGTAGATATTCCTATGTTAGATAAATTACTTGGTAATGATTTATTAAGGTTATAATTATGAAAAAGAAAGTTTTAATATTAGATTTAGATGGGACACTATATTATCAAATTTATGTTAAGCTATTTATGGTGTTTAATATTTTAGGTTATTATATCTTTCATTTTTGGAGAATGAAAGATATATTTATAATTTTAAGTTATAGAAAATATAGAGAAAATAATGAAAATACAAGTACTAAAGAACAGTATAAATTTATTGCAGATAAATATAAAGTAGCTAGTTCTTTAGTAGAAGAAGTAATAAATAAATGGATGTTTAAAAAACCTTTAAACTTAATTAATAGATTTAAAGATAAAAAATTAATTAATATTATTAGCACATTTAAGGATAAAGGTGGTAAAGTAATTATTTATTCTGATTATCCTACAGATGATAAATTAAAGGCTATGGGTATTAGTTATGATAAAAGTTATAGCCCAATAAATAATAATATAAAGTATTTAAAACCTAATCCAAAAGGACTTGATTATATTATAAAAGAAAATAAATTTAAAAGAGAAGATATTTTATATGTTGGAGATAGAGATTCTAAAGATGGCGAATGTGCTAGAAAGTGTTCCGTTGACTATATAATTTTACCTAAATTTAATAGAAATAAATATTATATGTTGATAAAAGATAAAATAAATTTTTAAAAATTGTTATGCTAAAAGCATAATGATTTTTCACTATAAATAAAACTTTACAAAGTTTGACTTATTTTGATATACTTAAAAGGGGATAGGTTATGGTTATGAATGGTATATCTAAAAAAAATAAAAATACAAAAAGTGAGTTAAATAGGCAATCTAATTTTGAACTTATGAGAATAGTGTCTATGTTTATGATAGTACTTTATCACTTTATTCATCATGGAAATCTTGTAGAAAAAAGTAATGGTTCAGTTAAAGTTATACTTGTTTTTATACAGGCTTTATTATTTGTTCATGTTAATTCTTTTGTTTTATTATGTGGTTATTTTCAATGTAAAAATAAGTTTAAAATGAGTAAATTCTTTAAACTATATAATCAAGTTTGGTTTTATAGAGCAATAATAACAACAATTTTGGTCTTTCTAGGTATTGTAACCTTTACTAAAATAGATTTTATAAAAAAAATATCTTATATATATTATGGAGAATATTGGTTTATTACTATGTATTTTATTTTATATCTTTGTAGTCCTATGCTTAATATTGTAATAAATAATATTAATAAAAAGCAACATTTAAAGATTATAATATTATTACTATTAATATTTTCTCTTCTTCCTACTTTTACTATACAAGCTTTTTATAATAATGCTCAAGGGTTTTCTATAACCAATTTTGTTTTACTTTACTTTATAGGAGCATATTTAAGACTTTATCCAATTGATAAAAGTACTATATTTTCTAATTTTACTAAAAATTTTAGAAAGTATTTCTTTTTAGGAGTTTATGTCTTTTTGGGATTTGTTATGTGTATGGAAAATTTATTGGGTAATTTATTTATTTGTTATGGCGGAATTATAGGTGAAGTAGGAAAGATAATGTATACTTCTGCCGGGGCATATGATAATCCTATTATCATAGTTCAAAGTGTTTGCTATTTTTTATTTTTTTATTATATGTCGTTTAGAAGTAGAATTATTAATAAAATATCTTTATTAGTTTTTGGTATTTATTTAATTCATGATTATACTTACTCTCGAGATATAATGTTAGATATATTTGGAATTAATAAATTAAAAAATATTAGAAGTGATATAATTTTGAATGTATTTTTATTTTCTATAATTGTAATGGTCGTATGTGGGCTTATAGAATATATTAGACAATTAATTTTTAAATTTATTTATAATAGAAAATTTAGTTATAAGTTAAGAGATAAATTTCATAAGTTTGTAGAATCATTTGGACTTAATGTTAGTTGGTAATAATAAAAAATAATGATTGGAGCGTTTTTAATGTTTAAAAATAAAGTTATAAAAATAGTTTTAGTATGTCTTTTAATTAGTATATTTTTGGAAGTGTTTGTTTTTAATTTTAGATTTTTTAGTTCATTAGGTAATAAAAGTGTAGATTTAACAGATTCTGTTGTTTATCATAAAGTTAAGGTTAAAAAAGGTATAGTTACAGTTGATGATATAGAAAATAGTTATATAGAGATAAAAAATATAGATAAAGTTGCTAAAAATATAAAATTGAATTTTAGTAATGTATCTGGTTATGGGTATTTAGTTTATAAAATATATGCAACAGATGAAGGAAATAAAAATTATTATGCTCTTCCAAACAGATATTTATATCCAAATATTGAGAAGAGTAAATATGTTACTTTAGATTTAATTGGTAAAGTAAAAGATATTAAAATAATGTTTGATGATAATAAGAACCCTTTTTCTTTCAAACTTAATGGTGTTTCTATTAATGAAAAAGTTCCTATAGACATTTCTTTTACTAGATTATTATTAGTATTTATGATGTTATTTATAATATATATAATACGACCTAAATCAGAGTTTTATAAATATAAAATAGACTTTAAAAATAAGAGTCAAGTGGGAATTATATTAGGTACTGTTGTTTGTATGGCTTTAGCATTTTTATATATTGTTAATATTAGTCCTGTTTTTAAAGAAGCTTCTTTTAATAGTAGTCACGATAATAACAATAATCAATATCATTATCTTTCGGAGGCTTTTGCTAAAGGACAGGTTAGTTTACTTATTAAACCTAGTAAGGTTCTTAAGAGCATGAAAAATCCTTATGATCCAACTGAAAGAGAAGAACTTTCTAAAAAACATGGAGTATTTTGGGCGTGGGATCATTGCTATTATAAAGGAAAATATTATGTGTACTTTGGAGTTGTTCCTGCACTTCTTACATATTTCCCATTTTATTTGATAACAGGTACTCATTTATTTAATTACGTTTTGTCATATATTGTAATGATTATTATTGTCATAGGAATAGCTTTGTTGTTAAAAGAAATAGTAAAAAGATATTTTAATAATATCCCATTTATTTTGTATTTAATTTTATTAATTTTTATTTCGTTTGGCTCCAATTTTATATTGCAACATCCATCTGTGTATACTATACCTATTGCGTTTTCTTTGATGTTTACATATTTTGGATTATATTTTATGATTTCGGCAATTGATGAGAAAAAATTAAATACATTTAAAATATTTTTAGGATCGCTGTGTATGTCGTTAGTTGCTGGATGTAGACCGCAGTTCTTGATAGGATCATTTTTACTTATTCCGTTATTTTGGAAATCTGTGTTTGTTGATAGAACTTTATTTTCTAAAAAATCCATAAAGCAAACTTTAGCATTTATATTACCATATATAGTAATTGCAGTACTAATTATGTATTATAACTACATTAGATTTGGATCTGTTGTTGATTTTGGTGTTAATTATAATGTGACTACTAATGATATGACTAGGAGAGGATTTAAATTAGACCGTATTGGCTTTGGTATTTTTGTATCATTATTTCAATTTCCTGTTGTTAATGCCATTTATCCATTTTTACATAGTACTTCACTTGTTAATAATTATATGGGTATTACTATTACAGAACCAAATTATGGTGGATTACTTATTACTAATTTATCTTTATGGTTGGGTATTTTTTTCTTTAAATTTAAAAAATATTTACCTAAAGTTCTTTATTATTTAAGTTTTGTTAGTATTATTGGTGGATTACTTATAATGATTTTTGATGTAGAAGCATCAGGAATTTTTCCTAGATATAGTTTAGATTATACTTGGTTGTTTATTTTACCAACAATATTTGTTATATTGGGATTATTTAATGGTAAGTTAGATAAAAATATAGAGAAAATTGTATTAACATTTGTTGTTGTTACTATAATTTTAAATTTATTTTATCAAGGGCTTGGACTACTTGATGATAAATTATTTTATGATATGATAAATACTAATACTAGATTTTATTTTAAATGGTATTATTTGTTACAGTGGTGGTTATGATATACTTAGTATTGAATTAATTTAAATATTAAAAACGACTAATAAGAATATCACCTTTTAAAATAATCCCTTTTTTATTTTGGCACACAAATTAATTGGTAACAAACAAAGGCTAAGTTTTGTTTTTTGACAGCTTATGCTAAATGAAATCTGAAAGTAGGAGTAAAGATGAACTCAACTTTGTTTTATCATCACTTTTAATCTTTTATCTATCCCTTTTAAAACTATTTTTTAATGTTTTGTATAATCCCTACTTTTTGGTTCTACTTTAATTGTATCTTTTATATGTTTTGTTTAAATATATTTGTTTTAGTGATATAATCTTATATATGTAAGATAATGGAAGAAAGTAGGGATATTATGAAAAGGGAAATAATTTTATTATTTAGTTGTTTTATATTGAGTGTTGTTTTCTTTTTTTCAAAAGACGTTTTAGCTAAAGATACCGGAATTATTAATATTGAAGTTCCTGGTGAAAATACGGTTGTTGGTGATAGTGTTTATGTGGCTGGATGGGCGCTTAGTGATTATCCTAATGCTAAAATTAAAGTATCTATTGATGATAAAAATGTAATTGCTAAAAAATCAGAACGTTCAGATGTTTTAGTTTCTTATAAAGAATATGATAATTCTAATAATACTCTACCTGGTTTTGATGCTACTTTAGATATAAGTAATTTAAGTTATGGAAATAAGACTATAAAGGTAGAAATATTAAATGAAAAAGAAGAACCTATTTTTATTAAGAAGATTGTAGTTGTAAAAAAAGAACCGGTTGCCGCTATAAATGTAGAAGTACCGAGTAATAATTCTAAAATTGCTGATTCGTTGTATGTTGCTGGATGGATAATGAGTAATGCTAGTGGAAATACTGCTAAGGTGTATATTGACAAAGAGACAGAAGGAGTTTTATTAAATAGAGTAGAAAGAAAAGATGTAATTAGAGCAGTAAGAGGGTACGGAGATGAAAGTACAAACCCAACACCAGGATTTGCTGCAACAATTGATGTAAGTAAATTAGAATATGGAATTCATAAATATACTATTAAAGTTTTTGATAATAATAATAACGTTATAAAAGAAGAAAGTAGAAGTTTTGAAATAGCTAAACCTTTTACTACTATTGCTATAGAAACACCGGCTAATAATGTTAAAGTTACTGATTCATTGTATGTTGCTGGATGGATAATGAGTAATGCTAGTGGAAATACTGCTAAGGTGTATATTGACAAAGAGACAGAAGG